>NZ_JBDLAK010000013.1:0-136108 GCF_039748055.1 Burkholderia sp. RS01 | reverse complement strand
ACCTCATCCACAAGGAACAATGGACCATCCACATGCAAACCGGCATCCCCTGGTTCATCCCCCCACCCCACATCGACCCCAAACAAACACCCCGCCGCAACCACCAACACCACAACTAAACCCACCTCCGGGAGGCCGCAAGCCAGCCGGAGGCGGCACGGCGGCAAAGGTTGTGCGGAGCCCGGCAAACCGCATCAGCCCTCAACAAATCGACGCCACCAGGTCAGCGCCCACCAGCTGCGCGTCCACCAGCTCAGCCCCCAACAACGCAGATGTGCCCCGACCGGATCCTGAATCCGGTCGGGGCAGATTCTGACGCCACATCAGCAGGGCGGTGTTGCTAACAGCTAGCTGCTGATGGCTGATTTCATTTCATCCACGGCCTTCTGGCCGGCTTCCTCCGGCGAGAGCCTGTCGAACAGGACCTCGGAGGTGTACCGCTTGACGATTTCCTGGATGGCTCCCGCACCCTTCGGCGGCGGAGCGGGCGCTTCGCCGAGTTCGCCCTTGATCTGGTCAATGAAGCCCACTACCTTGACGTCGGCCGGAGTCAGCTTCGGGGCGATGGCCTTGCGCACATCGGAGTTCGGCGCCACGCCGCGGTCGGCTAGTAGTGCTTCGCCGGCCTTGACGTTGTTCGCCAGGAAGTTGATGAACTTGGCCGTCTCTTCGGGGTGCTTGGTCCGGGACGAGGCCGACCAGAACTGGGACGCTTTGTACCAGAGTTTGCTGTCCGCAGAATGTCCCGTCTTGGACGGCATGCGGAGGATCTTCAGATCGCTCCCGGCCGCTTTCTCAAGCGCGGGCAGCTGGTTGGACCACCAGAAGGCCATGCCGTTTTTCCCTGTGGCCAGGCCGCTCTGGTCCAGCGGTGCAGCCTCCGCTTCCACCACCTCAGAAGCCGACGGCACGGCCTGCTTTTCGCTCAGTTCCTTGAGCAGCGACCACCACGACGCAATGTCCCCCGACTCGAACCCGAGTTTGCCGTCTGACGTGTAGAGCGACTTTCCGTCCTGACGCAGCCAGACACCCAAGGAAGCCTCATCGGTGCCATAGGCCGCCGCCCCGTAAGTGCCCTTGGGCGATTTCGCGGTGACCTCGGCCGCGATTCGCCCGAAGTCCTCCCACGTCCAGGTGGCATCGTCCGGCAGCGCGACTCCGGCTGCCTTGAAGACTGCCGGGTTGGCAATGATCGTGGCGGCGTTGATGCCGGCCGCGATGCCGGTGAGGCCTTTGCTTCCCTTGCCGGCGTTAAGCGCTGCTTCGTCGAATTTGGAAGTGTCGACGTCGTACTTGGACAGGTCAAGGAGTGCCCCACGGGTGGAGTATTCCGTAATGAACTTTTCGTCCATCTGGATGATGTCCGGGGCGTCGTTGGCGGCCACTTGGGTGGCTAGCTTGTCCCAGTATCCACTCCAGTCACCGAACTCCGGCTTGATCTTGATGTTCGGATTCTCCGCTTCGAAGGCGGCAATTGCGGCCTGCGTCAGCTGCGCCCGCTTGTCACCGCCCCACCAGGAGAATCGCAGTTCTACTTTGCCGTCGGCGCTGGTGGGGGCTGCTCCACCGCCGCAGGCGCTGAGCGCGAGGACGACGGCGGCCGCTGCGGCCACCGCGCCGGTTCGGCGCAGCCTGCGGGTAGGTTTCGTGGATTTTGGCTCGGCTGCGCCCGGATTGGCGGCCGTGGATTGGCGGGAAAATGGCACTGAATTCTCCGATCTTCTTTGATCTTGAACGGTGGACGATCTTGAAAGCTGCAACTTGAAAGGTGGACTGAATTGCTGACTGGCTGAGGTGGAACGTGGATTGAACCTGGACTCAGCTGAAACCTGGACTGAGTTGAAGGCCTAGTGCCTCCGGATATCCCACTGACTGCGGAAATGAGTGCGGAAGCTGACTGCTGAAGTGAGTCAGGAAAGCGCTTTCTGAAGCTGATCATACAAGCAAGTAACTTGTACTACAAGATGTTTCCGGCCTAGATCTTGGTGCCCCGGTTCTGGCATCACTTGCCGCGGCACGGGCTAAAGGCAGGCCCGAGAAGCGCACACCTCCACCCCTACTTGATTCCGGTCGTCGCGATTCCCTTGATGAGGAAACGCTGCCCGAAGAGGAAGACCAGGAACACGGGCAGCAGCGACACGATGGACATCGCGAAGAGCGAGCCCCAGCTTGTCGCAGACTGCGAATCCACGAATGCCCGCAGGGCAACCGGCACGGTGAACATCTCAGGATCAGTGAGGTAGATCAGGGCGCCGAAGAAGTCGTTCCAGGTCCAAATGAAGGTGAAGATGGTTGTCGTGGCGAGGGCCGGGACCATCAGGGGCAGGATGACCCGCAGGAAGATGCGGGGGTGGCCGGCGCCGTCGATCCGCGCGGCCTCATCCAGTTCCGTGGGAATGCCGCGGATGAACTGCACCATGAGGAACACGAAGAATGCGTCCGTCGCGAGGAGCTTGGGCACGATGAGCGGCCAGAAGGTATTCACCCAGCCGATCTGAGAAAAGAGGATGTACTGCGGCACGATGATCACATGGAACGGCAGCATGATGGTCAGCAGCATGATGCCGAAGAACAGTCTCTTGCCGCTGAACTGCAGCCGGGCGAACGCATAGGCGGCCATGGAGCAGGAGATCAGGTTGCCCAGGATGGAACCGATCACCACCACCGCTGAATTGAGCATGTAGTGCCCGAACGGGTGGGTCAGCGCCGACCATCCGTCCGTGTAGTTGCCCATCTCCAAGGTACTCAGCCAGAGACCGGGATCGCGGAAGATCAGCTCGTTGGGCCGCAGCGATGAAACCACCATCCACAGCAACGGGTAAATCATGATGCCGCCGGCGATTATCAGCACGCCGTGCTTCGCGAGGGCCTTGAGGCGTGCGCTGCGGCTGAAGGCCAGCGTGCCGCGGGATTCGCGTTTCCTGCCGCCGCCCCTGGGGCTCTTGCCCCCCGTTTTCCCTCCGGAGGACGGCAGTTTCTCCGGAGCCGGCAAGGTCTGTAGATCAGTCATCGTAGAACACCCAATACTTTGAAGCGATGAAGTTGATGGCCGTAAAAGCGCCGATGATCACCAGCAGGACCCAGGCCATTGCCGAGGCATAACCCATCTCGAACTGGCCGAATCCCTTCTGGTACAGGTAGAGCGTGAAGAACATGGTGGAGTCGGACGGCCCGCCGTTGCCTCCCGAGACGATGAACGCCTGGGTGAAGGACTGGAAGGAACCGATGATCTGCAGGACCAGGTTGAAGAAGATGATCGGGCTCAGCATCGGCAACGTGATCCGCCAAAACTTCTGGAGCGTAGTTGCCCCGTCCACCTCGGCCGCTTCGTAGTACATGTTCGGAATCTGGCGCAGCCCCGCGAGGAAGATAATCATGGGGCTGCCGAAGGTCCAGACGTGGAGCAGGATGATGGAACCGAGCGACGTGGACGGGTCCGAGATCCAGCCCGGCCCGGTGACCCCGAACATGGCCAGCACCTGGTTGACCAGTCCGGAGGTTCCGAAGATCTGCTTCCACAGGATGGCGACGGCGACCGAGCCGCCCAACAGGGACGGCAAGTAGAAAATGGACCGGTAGAACGGCAGGCCGCGGAGGCCCTTGTCCAGCACCAGCGCGATGAGAAGTGCCACGGCCAGTTGCAGCGGAACTCCGACCAGAACATACGTGAAGGTGACGCGCAGTGAATTGTGGAGCCGCGCATCCCCGAGCATGCGGGTGAAGTTGTCCAGTCCGGTCCACTCCGGCGGCTGCAGCAGGTTGTAGTCCGTAAAGGACAGGTAGAGGGACATCGTCATGGGGCCGACAGTGATCGCCACAAGGCCGATCAGCCACGGCAGCAGGAAGATGTAGGCCGCCTTGTTGTCGCGGCGGTTGGCGCGTTTTTCCTCGGCCGTGGCCGGCCCTTTGCGCCGGCTCATGGAGGACAGTTCGCTAATTGCGCTCATTGCCTGCCCCTCGGTGCCCGGTCGCCTTCCGGCGTCCCGCGGTGATGCTGTGCGGCCATGTGGTCTCCTTTGGTCATCGTGGCCTTCCACGGCGTGCTGGGGTGAAGTGCTCTCGCCGTCCCGGGCTGCGCCAAAGAGCTCCGGCGCCACACCCGTCTGCCTGGCTTCCGGAGGACCGGGCCAACAGCGGCTTTGTACCAAAGTAAACGGTTTCTTGACCGCTGTACACCCTTTTGCTAATTTTTAGGAAAGCGTTTTCCAAAATTCGTCCACTCCGGATCAGAGCAGCTGCGAGAGGCAGGACAACCATGTTTCCACCGGGCAGGCCGAGCCGATGAATTCAGGTCGAATAGATGACGCGCCACGGCCAAGTGCCATCGGCGGCTACGAGGACTGGCCCGCTTTCATGCGTTCCCGCCCGCGCCTCGTTGCAGAGTCCGCGCCCGCCCAGGAACTGGCCGACGCCCTCGGTGTTCCGGCCGTTCCCGCACCCCCGCACGCTGTGCTGGAGTCGACCGAAACGCACGACGGCGTCACGACTTCCCGCGTCAGCTGGCAGTTGGGCTTTGGTCCCCGCACCCGCGCCTGGTTCCTGCGTCCCGCTGGCGCGTCCGGCCGGCTGCCCGGCGTCCTGGCACTCCACTGCCACGCGGGCATCAAGTCGGTCCGCGCAGAGCGCCTCCTGCCTGCGGGCACAAGCCCCGCGACGTCTGCTGCGGACACCGCTGCGGGGCAGACGCGCACGGATTTTCAGCGGCAGTTCTACGCCGGCAGGTCCTTTGCCGCCGGCTTGGCATCCCAAGACTTCGCAGTCCTGGCCCACGACGCCTTCTCCTGGGGCAGCCGCCGCTTTGAGCTCGGCACGCCCCCGTGGCGCACGTCGGCCGTCGTCGAGGGCCACAAGGCACTGTGGCGGGCGGCCGGCGTCGTGCCTTCCGAAGCGGAGGAGTACGACGCCGCCGCGGCGGCGCACGAGGACACCGTGGCGAAGGCAGCAGGCGTGCTCGGCACCAGCTTCGCCGGGATGGTGGCGCACGACGACCTTGCGGCCCTCCGCGTCCTGGCAGGTCTGCCGGGCGTGGATCCGGGCCGGTTGGGCACCGCCGGTTTCTCCGGAGGAGGCGGCCGGTCCCTCATGCTGGCCGCGCTCAGCCCGCTGGTCCGCGCTTGCGTAGTGTCGTGCATGATGACCACTTACCGTTCGCTGTTCCCGGCGTACCTGGATGCTCACTCGTGGCTGCTGCACACGCCTGGCCTGCCGCGGCTGGGCGAGTTTCCGGAGCTGGCCGGGCGATCGGCGGTGGACCGTTTCCTGGTCCAGTACGCCCTCGCGGATGAACTTTTCCCCGAGAACGGCATGCGCGACGCCGACGCGACTCTCCGTGCCCAGCCGGCGCCCGGCCGGTACACCGGGAGCTTCTGGCCAGGGGGACACGCCTTCAGCGCCGGCATGCAGGACGAGGCCGCGGGTTTCCTGGCCGAGTCGCTGTTCGGGTCAGGTTCCCCGTCAGGATCCGTGCCCGAATCCCTATCCGCTTCCCGGTCCGCGGGCGCCGCCCCGGTCCCTTTTCGGCCAGCCAGCCAGGACGGTTAGACATGACACGCACCTCCTCCGGCGCTTCAGCGCCCGCATCTCCCCATTCAGACACCGCTCTCAGTCCGGACACTTCTCTTCGGCCGGACACCATCGGAGCCCTGGCTTCCCCCGCGGACACTCCAGCGGCAGTGCTACCCGCGGCGGCACCGCGGGTAGCACTCGTGGGCGCCCACGGCTACGGGGCACGGCACTTGGAGAACCTCGCCCGCCTCACAGCGCTCAACCTCGTAGACCTCGTGGCCGTCGCCGACCCGCGTCCTCCGGCCGAAGGCGTCCTGGCCGCCGGCGTGGCCACGTTCTCGTCACTGGCGGAACTCCTCGCCGCCGGTCCGGCGCCGGATGTGGTCATCCTGGCCACGCCCATCCAGACGCACGCCCCGCTGGCCCTCGCCGCCCTCGCTGCGGGCGCCGACGTCTATGTGGAGAAGCCGCCCATGGCCTCCCTGGCCCAGTTCGACGACGTGCTGGCCGCAGCGGAAGAGGCGGGGCGCCTAGTGCAGGTTGGCTTCCAGAGCCTCGGCTCGCAGGCGTTGCCCGCCCTGGACCAGCTGGTGGCGGACGGTGAGATCGGTGACGTCCGGGGCGTCAGCGCCGTCGGCACCTGGGTGCGCACCACCGGCTATTTCAAACGCTCCCGCTGGGCGGGCAAGCGTAGCCTGGACGGGACCGATGTGGTGGACGGTGTAGCCACCAATGCCCTGGCTCATGCGGTGGCCACGGGACTGAGAATCGCAGGCGCGGCCCGCGCGGCCGACGTCGCCTCCGTGGAGACGGATCTCTACCGGGCGCACGCGACCGAAAGCGATGACACGTCCGTCATCCGGGTGCGGACCGCCGCGGGAACGGTCCTGCTGTGCGCCCTGACGCTGTGCGCCGACGAGCAGGCAGCGCCGTCGGTGACCATCCACGGCAGCAAGGGGCAGGCCGATTTCTTCTACACCGAAGACCGGTTGACGGTTTCCACGCCCGACGGCGAGCGCACGCAGACGTTCGGCCGCACCGACCTGCTGGAGAACCTGCTGGCGGCCCGCCGTTCCCGCACTCGCGATGCAGGCCTGCTCAGCCCGCTGGCCGGCAACGGCGCGTTCATGAGGGTCCTGGAGGCCATCCGGACAGCGGAACCTCCACGCGGCATCGGCGCCGAGCATGTCACGTGGAAAGGCGACGGCGATGACGCCCATCCCGTCGTCCACGGCATCGGCCGGCTGGTGCGCAGGGCCGCGGCAGCGCAGGCAACGTTCGCGGAGCTCGGCACGCCCTGGGCCGCGGAACTGCCCGGCACAGCAGGTCCGCTGCCTGCATTCACCGTGAACGGCAGAGTGGTGGCGCGGCCGGCAGACGGTAGCCGCATCCGGCCGACGTCGTCTCCCCGGCCTTACCTCCATCGGGTCAGCACCCTGGCCGGCACGGTGGTGACCGATCACATGCCCGAGGACCATGTGTGGCACCTCGGCGTGGGCGTTGCCATCCAGGACGTGGACGGGGTCAATTTCTGGGGCGGCCGCACGTACACGCGCAACGCCGGGGCTTACGTCTGGCGCAAGGACCACGGCCGGATTGCCACCCTCGCGGTGGAAGCCGGAGAGTCGGCCGACAAGAGCGGTGGGTGGCGGACCGAAACCCTGAGCTGGCTGCCGGAGGGCGGCTCCGCCGAATCCGGCGCTCCCTTGCTCAACGAGCGGCGGAACTGGAGCTGGGCGGCCGTCGGATCCTCCACTTGGCGGCTAACCCTCGACTTCGAGCTCACGCCGGCCGGACCTGATCCGGTCGCCCTTGGCAGCCCGGGTTCCAACGGGAGGCCGGAGGGCGGTTACGGCGGCTTCTTCTGGCGCCTGCCGGCAGTCGCGGAGGCGAGGGTATGGACTTCAATCGCGGAAGGTGAAGACGCCGTGCACGGCGCCCTCCCCCGCCCCGAGGCTCCTTGGCTGGCGTGGTCCGGCAACTTCCGGAAGGGAGAGCCCGACGGCGGTCCGGCCACCCTCGTGTTCCTGCCCCAGGCAGCGGGGCCAGCACCGGTGAACGATCCGTGGTTCGTCCGCGTGGCGGGCTATCCCGGCGTCGGGCTGTCCCTTGCGTGGGAACACGCGGCAACGGCCCGCCACGACAACCCGCTTCGCCGAAGGGTCACGGTGCTGGTGGCCGACGGCCTCCTGTCCACGCCGGACATCGAACAGCTCATCACAACCTTGGGGGAAGCCGCATGAACATGACCGTGAACACCACTCTGACCACCACGGCCGAGGCGCCGGGCGCGGCCGCAACCCCGGGGAACCCGGCCGATCGTGCCGTCAAGCGGCAGCGCGTGCTGGACATCCTGGCCGAGTCCGGCCGGGACTCGCTCCTGCTCATCACCAACACGGCGCTGGCCTGGTACCTGGATGGGAGCCGGGTCCACATCAGCCTTGCCGGGGATCCCATTGCGGCGATGCTGGTGGACGGCGACGGCGACCACCTGGTCACGTTCAACAACGAGGCCGCCCGGATCGCCGCCGAGGAACTGCCCGACGGCGTCGCGCTGCACTCGGTGCCCTGGCACGGGCACCTGCATGCCGCGGCGGCGATGCTGTCACCCGGCGGCAACCCGCTGGCCGAGGCCGAAGTTACTGCCGAGCTGAGGGCTGCGCGGCAGCAGTTCCTGCCCGGCGAAAGCGCCCGGTATGCCCTCCTCTGCGCCGAGACTGCTGCCGCTTTGACCGATGTCCTCTCCGAGGCGACGCCCGAAGCCACCGAGTTTGGCGTGGCGTCGGCCCTGGCCGCGCGGATCGTCGCCATGGGAGCTGAACCGTTGGTGCTCCTCTGCAACGGGGCCGGCCGGGGCGAGTTCCGGCATCCGCTTCCTACGCACTCCCCGCTCGGGCGGCGGGCCATGGCCGTGGTCTGCGCGCGGCGGAACGGGCTCGTGGCCAACGTGACCCGCTGGGTCAGGTTCGACGCCGGGACGCCTGCAGAGCTCGACGCCGAAGCCCGGATCGCGGCGGTGGAGGCCGATGTCTTTGATGCGACCGTTCCGGGTGCCCGGCTAAACGGTGTCTTTGCCGAAATCCGGGAAGCCTACAGCCGGCATGGTTTCGGCGCGGGCCAGTGGACCCTCCACCACCAGGGCGGTCCGGCGGGCTATGCGGGCCGGGATCCCCGCGCCACTCCTGCTACCGACGACCCCGTGGTACTCAACCAGACCTTTACATGGAACCCCTCGGGGCCGGGGGTAAAGATCGAGGATACGGTGCAGCTGACGGAGTCCGGCATCGCCGTCCTCAGCGTCGATCCCCGCTGGCCAACGGCCCTGGTGAACGGAATCCAGCGCCCGCTGGCCCTGCAGCTGTGACTGCAATTATTACTATCTTCCGCGAAACAGCTGTGCCGCGATGGCGTGAGCGCGAGCTCCCGCCACCGCGGCACACTGCATTCCAGTGCAAGCCTGCAGTTCAGGGCTGTCCAGTGCAGACCAAGGCAGACCAAACGAGGCTCAGCTCGTCCGGCCTTGAATGTTCTAGAGATCGGGCGAGTGCCGGTTGAAATCGAACCCTAACCCCGGCCGGCCCGTGAGTGTGAGCCGGCTGTTGCGGACCTGCACTGGTGACGGGCCGTCCAGCACGCCAAGCTGTTCAAAGGAGGCATCCTCGACGTCCTCCACCATGGTGGGTTCGGCCATGGTCAGCGCGAGCTGGCCGGACAGTTCCGGCAGCAGGTGCGGCATGACCCTGATGCTGTGGGCGCGGGCGAGCTCCACGATGCGCCGGAACGGGGTGATCCCGCCCACCCGGATGATGTTGGGCTGGATGATGTCCACCGCCCCGGCCTCGATGAAGTCGCGGAAACGGTAGATGTTGTGCAGGTTCTCGCCGAGCGCGATGGGAACAGGCGAGTGCTTCCGCAGCCTGCGGTAGGCCCAGAGATCGTCCGCCCGCAGTGGCTCCTCCAGCCACTCCAGGTCAAACTCGCCCAACACCTCCAGGGCGCGGAACGTGGCGGGCAGGTCCCAGCGCTGGTTTGCGTCGATCATGAGCTTCCGGCCCGGACCCAGGACCGTCCGGACGGCGGCCACGCGTTCGGCGTCCTCCCGGATGTCCGGCTTGCCCACCTTGATCTTGACGGCGCTGTGCCCGGCCGCAACCCAGCGTTCCGCCTGGGCCACGAGCTCGTCGAGGGAGTAGTGCAGGTTCACGCCGGATCCGTAGACCTCCGCCGAGTCCTGGCGCTGCCCGAGCAGGCCGGCCATGGAGGTTCCGGCGCGCCGGGCCTGCAGATCCCACAGCGCAAGGTCCACTCCCGCCATGGCGATGGTGGTGAGTCCTCCGCCGCCGGCTTCGTGCAGCCGGTTCCACAGCTGGTCCCACACTCCCTCGGGGCTGGCACCGAGGCCCGTGATGAAGGGCGCGACGTCGAAGTCCAGGAGTGCCTTGACTGCCTGCGGACCGATGGTGGGCGTCCAGGAGAAACCGTGCCCCGCGCCGCCGTCGTCCGTGTGGATTTCGGTGACGATCACATGGTTCTCCGGCGCTTCATCGCCCCAGCTCCGCAGAAGCGGAACGGTCAGGTGGCGGGTGGAAAGCCCGGTGATCCGGGGCAGCGCCCGCGCCGCTTCGGCGGCTGACGCTTCGGCAACTGTCCCTTCCGCGACTGGTGCTGCTGCAAACCGCGAGCCCATCAGCGGCCGGCCAGCTCGTAGCCCTTGGCCAGGATGGACTTGAGCTGGACCAGCTGGTCTTCGGAGGGGTCCACGAGCGGTGCACGGACCGGCCCCACCGGCAGGCCACCCAGTCGCAGCCCGGCCTTAATGAGGGAGACGCCGAACCCGGGAGTCTGGTCTCGCAGTCGGACCAGCGGGGCGTAGAAGCCTTCCAGCAGGGCCTGCCGGCGGTCCTCGTCGCCGGAGGTGTAGGCATCGTAGTAGGCCTTGGCGATTTCCGGAGCCATGGCGAACGCGGCCGACGAGTACAGCGGGATGCCTAGGCCGCGGTAGGCGCCCTGGGTCAGTTCGGCGGTCAGCAGGCCGTTGAACAGCAGGAAGTCCTCGCGTCCGGTGGCCGCGAGGGCAGTGACGATCTCCTGCGCCAGCCCCACATCGCCAAGGCCGTCCTTGAAGCCGATCACCTTGGAGTTTGCGGCCAGGCGTGCCATGGAGGCCGCCGTGTATGTGGCGTTGCCGCGGTGGTAAACGATCACCGGCAGGCTGCTGGCGGCCGCCACAGCCTCGATGTACGCCACCAGGCCTTCGGTAGGGCCGGTCACCAGGTACGGCGGGAGGACCAGCAGGGCGTCCGCCCCGGCTTCTTCGGCAACCCGCGCGGCGGCGAGCGCGTGGCCCAGCGGTCCGCCGGCGCCGGCAACAACCGGCACCTGACCGGCAACGGCCTCGACGGCGGCAGTCACCACGGTGCGCACCTCGTCAATGCTCAGGGCATGGAATTCGCCGGTTCCGCAGGCGGGGAACACCCCTCCCGGGCCGTACGGCAGGCGGGACGTGATGTGCTCCTTGAGGACGTCCACATCCACTGCCCCCTCCGGCGTGAATGGCGTGACGGGAAAGAACAGTACGCCGTCGAATTTCATGGGGTCTCCTTGGATCCTGTGCCGGCCGCGACCAGCGCGGCGGGGGTCTCGTCATTGAGGTTGGTTTCGGTCTTCAGTTCGGTCCGCCAGGTGCGTTTGGGCTCCCAGCCCAGGAGGTCGCGTGCCTTGGCGATCGAGAATGCCGGGCTGGTGCCCGTGAGTCCGGCGGCAAGGCGGGAACTGCCGGCCAGGAACTGCGGCATCAGCTCCGAGAGCGGTGCGGCGGCCAGCGCGTCGGCGGCCCCCACGAAGAAGGTCTGGCCGTTGGGGATGGTGTCCATCTTCGCGAGCAGCAGGTCCAGGAAGTCAGCCACATCCCGCGCGTCCACATAGTTGAACAGGGCAGGCGCGGACAGCGCGGGATCGTCCAGCCGTTCGCGGACGGTGTGGCCCTGCTGCGTGGGCGCGCCGGCCCATTCCTCCGGCGAGATGACATAGCAGGGCCGGAAGGCCGCGTAGCGGATGCCATCCCCCTGGGCAGCGGCGAACATCTGCACGGTCTGCTCGGCGATGAGCTTGGACAGTGCATAGGCGTTCCACGGCCGCGGCGTGGTGTCCTCGTCCACCGGGAAGCTCTCCGGCAGCCAGCCCGCGGGCGAGCCGTAGCCCAGCACCGTGGGGCTGCTTGCCGTGATGATCTTGCCGACGCGGAGTTCCGTCGCCGCGCCGACGACGGCGTACGCCAGCCTGGTGTTGGTGCTGAGGATGACGTCTTCCGGCGCGCTGAACGGTACGGCGATCGCCGCAAGGTGGACGACGGCGTCGGGCGCCGTTTCCCGCAGGAGGCGCAAGGCCTCCCCCGGTGCCAGGAGGTCGGCAGTGCGCTGCTCAACGCCGTCGGGCAGCTGGGCGGCGGGAACGGCGTCGCGGTCCACGGAGATGACGTGGTGGCCGGCGGCCGCCAGGCCGGCAACAACACTGCGCCCCAGGCGGCCTGAACCGCCGGTGACAAAAATCCTGCTCATGGTTATCGGTTCCTTCATCAGGGGTGCGAAGGTCAGTTGCCGCGGCGAAGGTCGACGCCGAGCCCCAGGTCCGCTGTGCGGACCGGCAGCCCGGATTCCAGGGATGCGTTGCCCGCGATGCCGACGGAGACGGAACGCAGGCCGTCCAGGTAACCGGACGGCCGCCCCAGCGGGTCCACTCCCGGCCCGTTGAAAAGATCGGACAGGAGGAGTTCGTCGCCGCCGCCGTGGCCGCCCTCGCCGTTGACGATCGGCACCTCGTAGGCCGGTTCCCAGTGCCGCTGGACCACCAGGCGTTCGCCGTTGCGCCGGACCTGGTCGTCCTCCTGCACGGGCGTGGCGCTCGGATCGACCACTGTCTTCTTGTCTGTGCTGTGCTGCACCGCGGCGCGCTCCACCACGTCCAGCTCCGCCCGCCCTTCGGTTCCGTTAACGGCCACGCGATAGCCCTCCCACGGACTGTGCGCGTTGAGCGAGTAGCTGAGGACCGGCCCGCCCTGGTAGTCCACCACCAGCGCCAGGTTGTCCTCGATGGTGATGCCGGACGTGAAGACATCCTGGTCGCGGCGGTAGCCGTCAAAGTGCTCGTTGTCGTAGTACAGCGCGCGCAGCCGTTCGTCCTCCCGCAGGTCAAGGACGAACGGGTCCGTGGCCGCAGCGCCTGCGCCGGTGTCCGGAGTTCCGCGCTCGGGCCGGGCGCCGAGGCCGCGCTCCGCGGCGTTCCTGTCCCCGTAGAACTTCAGGCCGCCTGAGGCGAACACCCGCTCCGGAACGTCGTCGATCCACCAGTTGACGAGGTCGAAGTGGTGGGAGGACTTGTGGATCAGCAAGCCGCCGGAGTTGTTCTTTTCCCGGTGCCAGCGGCGGAAGTAGTCTGCGCCGTGCACTGTGTCCAGGACCCAGCTGAAGTCGACGGACGTGACCTTGCCGATCACACCGCTCTGGATGATCTCCTTCAGGGCGCTGTTGCGCGGCGAGTAGCGGTAGTTGAACGTGACCACCACGTTGCGGCCGGTCCGCGCCACGGCATCGGTGATCCGCCGGCACCCCTCAGCGTTGATGGTCAGCGGCTTCTCCACCACGACGTCGGCGCCGGCCTCGAGGCCTTCCACGATGTAGTCCGCATGCGTGTAATCGGGCGTCGTGACCACCACCCGCTCGATTCCGTTGTCCCTGATGAACGCCGTCAGCTGCCCCGGTTCGAAGGATTTCACCGGCCGGGTGCCGCCGAGTTCCTGGATCAGCTTCTGGTAGAACTTCACCCGGCCCGGGTTGACGTCGGACAGGCCCACCAGCTCGGCTGTGTCGGCATGCCTGCCGTAGATGGCCCGGATGTACATCTCGGAACGTCCCCCTGTGCCGATCAGGGCGATGCGCGCCCTGCGGACCGCGGCGGGGGCAGCGGCTGTGTCGGCGTCGACACTGCCGCCGGGGTTGGCGAGGTTGGCTGTGTTGACCATGCGGTGAATCCCTTTCGGAAGGCAGAAGGCTGGCCGCTTGACGGCCCGAAGTGGAGCGGGAAGAATACTGAGAAAGCGTTTTCTCAGAGCGTTATAAGCTTTGTATCAAGACTCTGGCGGTCGCGTCAACCATCACCCCGAACGGGGCGGTGCCAGAGACATCCCGGAAAGGGGCAGCATGGGCAGGAGAGCCACCACACGGCGGATCGGCATCGCCGACGTCGCGCTCAAGGCCGGCGTGTCGCACGCCACCGTGTCGCGCGTCATGAACGGCAACTTCACCGTGGACCCCGCCATCGCCGAGCGCGTGCGGGCCGCGGCCACCGAGCTGAACTACCAGCCGAACCCCGTTGGCCGCAGCCTGGCCCTGGGCAAGACGGACACCATCGGCATTGTGGTCCCGGATCTGGCCAACCCCACCTTCCAGGCCATTCTCCGCGGGCTCAGCATGGCCGCGGCGCAGGATGGCTACCGGGTGCTGATTGCGGATTCGTCGGAGGTCTCCAGCGAAGAGGCCATCCTGGCCGGCGAGGCGCGGCGCCGCTGCGACGGCCTGGTGCTGTGCGCCCCGCGTATGGGCGACGCCGAGCTGGAAGAGCTTGCGCCGTCACTGCATCCCATGGTGCTGATCAACCGCAGCACCCTGGACACGAAAGCTCCCAGCCTCATGGTGGACTACGGCCGGGGCATCCAGGAACTGGCAGAGCTTTTGGTGGGGCTGGGCCACACACGGCTGGCGTTCCTGGCCGGACCGGCGCGGAGCGCATCGAACGGGCTGCGCCTGCAGGGACTGGAAAGGTTCAAGGCTGCCCACCCGGACATCGACCTCCGGATGCTCGACGCCGGCTCCAACTTCGAGGCGGGCCACCAGTCCGCGGATGCGGTCCTGGCCAGCGGGGCCACTGGCGTCATGGCCTTCAACGACCTCGTGGCCATGGGCCTGCTGAGCGGGCTTCACGAGCGCGGCGTCCGCGTCCCCGAGGACATTTCCGTGACCGGCTTCGATGACATCCCCTTTGCGCGCTACACCACGCCCACACTCAGCACTGCAGCTGTTCCCATCGACGAGCTCGGCCAGCAGGCATGGCACCGGATGCGGGACCTGATCCGGAATGTGCCCCCGGACTCCGGCGCCGGCGGACCCACGATATTCCTGCCCCGGCTGGAAGTTCGCGGCAGCACGGGACCAGCGAAAGGCTAGCGCGCGGGCGGCGCGAGCAGGACGTCGATGAGCTCCCTCAGGCCCGCGGCCATGTCCACACTCTTGTCATACAGCCACTGGAGCTGGAGGCCGTCGAAGGCGGCGATGATCAGGCGCGCCAGGGACTCGGCCCCGACGTCTGCCCGGATGGCGCCGGCCTCCTGTCGCCGCCCGACGTCGCGGGCCAGCTCCTTGACCAGCCTGGCGTACCTGTCCTGAAAGTGACCGTGCGAGGCATGCCCGGGGTCATTGGCAGTTGCTGATGCGACTGCGTAGAGCGTGGTGAGCCCCGGCTCCTGGCGGTTCCGCTCCGCCACCGGCACGATGGCCTCCAGCCCGAATTCCTCTGCCCCGCCCAACTCCCTGCCGCGATGGTCCCGTTCCGCCAGCACCGCCGTCAGCAACTCCTGCTTGCCGCTGAAGTAGTGGAACAAGGTGGCTTCCTTGACACCCACCAACTCGGCCACGCGCTTCAGTGCGGTGCGCTCAAACCCCTCGATGGCGAAAACGTCGGTGGCCGTCTGGACGATCTGCTCGCGGCGTTCGGCACCCTTGGCGTACTGTCCGCGCGGCTTCGAAGTAGACATTCCGCCAGTGTATTTCACCGCCGCAAGGCCGCTCCCTTAAAACCTAGTCAGACTCGATTTTTGACGCTACGATATTCCCAAGGCCCAAGGGAGGGTCACTTTTCGTCGGGAGGCAAGGTTGCCGCACCGCCCCTCCTTACCCGCATCAAAGGAGTCAGGTAAATGAACCCCACCCTCTCAGCGCAGAAGAAGACTGCCGAAACCCCGGCCGGGCCCGGAGACTTGCTGCCCGGAGAGTTGCCGCCCGGCGAGTTGCTGCCCGACGCCGAGGCCCGCCTCCGCGAACTTGCCCGCAGCCTGAGCCTCGAACAGCAGATCAAGCTGCTCACAGGCGCGGACGTCTGGTCCACGCACGCCCTGCCGGAAATCGGCCTCAAGCGCATCGTGCTCTCCGACGGGCCAGCGGGCGTCCGCGGCGAAGACTTCGACGAGCGCCACGACTCAGTCTCCCTGCCGTCGTCGTCCGCCCTTTCGGCCACGTGGAGCGTGGGCGTCGCCCGCCGCTACGGCCAGGTCCTGGGCCAGGAGGCGCGCCGCAAGGGCGTCCACGCCGTCCTCGGCCCCACCATCAACCTGCACCGCTCCCCGCTGGGCGGCCGCCACTTCGAATGCATGAGCGAGGATCCCCGCCTCACGGCCACCATCGCCGCAGGCTACGTCTCCGGCGTGCAGTCCATGGGCGTGGGAGCCACCCCCAAGCACTACCTCGCCAACGAGGCCGAGACCGAGCGCTTCACGTCCGACTCCGTGGTGGACGAGCGGCCCCTGCGCGAGCTGTATCTCGCCGCCTTCGAGGACGCCATCACCGAGGCCCGCGCCTGGCTGGTAATGAGCTCGTACAACTCCATCAACGGCACCACCGCCAGCGAAAACACGTTCCTCGAAACCCCGCTGTCCAGCGAATGGGGCTTCGACGGCGTCGTGGTTTCCGACTGGACCGGGGTGCGTTCCGTGGAGGCGGCCAACGCGCACCAGGACCTGGAGATGCCCGGCCCCGTGGGTCACTGGGGCGCCAAGCTGCTCGCCGCCGTCGAGGACGGCCGCGTCAGCCGCGAGGCGATCCTGGAGAAGGTCACGCGCATCCTGCGCCTTGCGGCGCGCGTCGGCTCGCTGGAGGGCCTCGAACCCGCGGTGACTGAGTTTCCGGGCATGCTCGACGGCGCGCAGGTGGCCCGCGAGGTGGCCGTCCGCGGCGCGGTGCTGGTCCGCAACGAGGGCGGCCTCCTCCCGCTGGACGCCGCGGCACTGGGCAGCGTGGCCGTGATCGGCCACAACGCCGAGGAGGCCCGCACGCAGGGCGGCGGCAGCGCCACCGTCATGCCGAAGTACACCGTCTCGCCGCTGGAGGGCCTGCGCACGGCACTGCCCGACGACGTCACGGTCACCTATGCGCGCGGCGCCAAGGTTGCCGAAGGCCTCCAGCCGTTTCCGCGGAAGTCGCTGCACAATCCCGTCAGCGGCGTTCCGGGAATGCGCGTGACGTTCGTCGATGCCGAGGGCGCGGAGATCTCCGGCGAGGACCGGCTGGCCTCGCACCTGATCTGGTTTGGCGTTGGCATTCCCGAAGGCACTGCGGCCATCCGGATGCAGACCGAATGGACGGCCGAAAGGGCCGGCATCCACCACCTCGGCGTCGGGACCGTCGGCCGGATCCGGCTGGCGATTGACGGCGCGGACGTGTACAACAGCGAACTGGAGGACGACACCAACGTCCTCGGCGCGGCACTCTTCGATCCGCCCCAGACCATCCACTCCGTCGAGACCGCCGCCGGCCAGCGGGTCGCCATCGAGGCCCTGTACGAGCTGCCGCAGCAGCAGGAGATTCCACTCACCGCCATCCTTCTCGGCGAGGAAACCGTCGTCGCCGACCCACAGGCGGAGATCCGCGCGGCCGTCGAAGCGGCCCGCACAGCTGACGTCGCCGTCGTGGTGGTGGGCACCAACGCCGCCATCGAATCCGAAGGCTTCGACCGCAAGGACCTTGACCTGCCCGGGCACCAGAACGAGCTCGTCGAGGCAGTGGCCGCGGCCAATCCGCGCACGGTAGTGGTGGTGAACTCCGGTTCGCCTGTGCTGATGCCGTGGCTGGACAAGGTCGGCGCCGTGCTGCTCGGCTGGTTCGGCGGCCAGGAGTTCGGGGCGGCCGTCGCGGACATCCTGCTGGGCAATGAGGAGCCGGGCGGCCGCCTGCCCACCACCTGGCCCGCAGCGCTCGAGGACGTTCCAGTGCTCAACACCACGCCCGTTGACGGCAAAGTGGTCTACACCGAAGGCATCCATGTGGGCTACCGCGCCTGGCTCAGGCAGCAGGCCGGCGGGGGCGCCGCCCCGCTGCTGCCGTTCGGCTTCGGCCTGGGCTACACGACGTTCGAGCTCGGCGAGGCCCACGCGCCCCAGTCAATTCCCGCCGGACAGGACGTCGTGGTGCATGTGCCCGTCCGGAACACCGGCGACCGCACGGGACGCGAAGTGGTGCAGGTCTACATTGCGCGTGAAGACTCCGCCGTGGAGCGGCCGGTCCGCTGGCTGGCGGGCTTCGCCGGAACGCATCTGGCGGCGGGCGGCATGGACAGCGTCCAGGTGCGGATCCCGGCCCGGGCGTTCGGCCACTACGACGGCGGGTGGCAGGTTGAGCGCGGATCCTTCCGGCTGCTGGTGGGCCGCCACGCGGCGGACGACTTCCAAGCGCTGGAGATCGAGGTCCGCTAGCACCTTCAGCCCAACTGGATCGCAGCTGATGTCGTTCTGACCGCTCATAACGACGTTAGCTGCGATCCAGTTGGGGACGCCTCCACCCGGCCAGCCGCGGCCGGTCAGCGCGACGCGTGCCCCAGGCCGGCCTCCTTGTAGTAGCCCTCGATATGTGCGGCCACCAGCTCGGCCGCACGGCCGCCGTCGTCGTTCATGATGGCCGCCAGGATTTCCCGGTGCTCCGTCCGCAGCCGCGCCGCGGTGGCGCCCCAGTCCGGCAGGTTGGCCGTCAGCTTCTCCGCATAGCCCTGGATGGCTTCGCGGAGGGATCCCATCATGGCGCTGACCACCGCATTGCCGGCGGCGTCGGCCAGGGCCAGGTGGAAGCGGACATCCAGGGCCAGGAAATCATCCACGCCGCGGTCCGCGTCCATGTCGTCCAGCAGCGCGGCGGCGAGGCCGAGTTCGGGCGCTCCGGGCTTTGCGCGCGCCGCAGCCCAGGATTCGAGCAGCACCCGGGTTTCCACGATGTCCGCCACGGGCAGATGCTGGGTGGCAACGTGCAGCCGCAGCGCCGAGCCGAGCGCCGCCGTCGGGTCCGAAATCACCACGGTCCCGGCGTCCGGACCGGAACCGACGCCCGCGCGCACCACGCCCATGGCCTCCAGGATCCGGATGGCCTCGCGGACAGACGTGCGGGAGACGCCGAGCTGCTCGGCCAGGCTCCGTTCGGCGGGGAGGCGCCCGCCCACTGCCAGTTGGCCGCCGGAGAGCTGGTCCTCGATCCAGTGCAGGACAAGTTGGTGCGTACGCATGTGCCCATGGTACTTGATGTGGTTGGACCACATGGCCTACAGTGTGGTTAGACCACAGCACGCAGCTGTCCCGCTGACCATCGTCCCGGCCCACCATCGGAGGAAGCCATGACCCACACCATCCAGCCGAGCAATCCTGAGACCACTCCCGCGCCGGAGGCAACGGACACCCCCACCGCAGCAGGATACGCCGCACCCGGCGGGCGGCCCGCCGCTCCCCTGGTTCCGGCCGCCCTCAAGCGCCGGATCCCCAAGTACTCGGATCTTGCCCCGCTGATGCAGTTCAAGAAGCCGGAATTCAGCCGCGCCGCGAAGCTCAAGCGCGCCAGCACCATCTGGGAGCTCCGCGACATGGCCAAGCGGCGCACGCCGCAGGCCCCGTTTGACTACACTGACGGCGCGGCCGAAGCCGAGATCACCCTGCGCCGCGCACGCGAGGCGTTCTTGGACATCGAGTTCCGGCCGGGCATCCTGCGGAACGTTTCCAGCATCGACCTGAGCACCGACATTTTGGGCAAGCCCTCACGGCTCCCGGTGGGCATCGCTCCCACCGGCTTCACCCGCATGATGCAGTCCGAGGGCGAATACGCCGGGTCCCAGGCCGCCGAGGCAGCCGGCATCCCCTACACGCTCTCCACCATGGGCACGGCCTCCATCGAGGACGTGGCCGCGGCGGCGCCCAACGGCCGGAACTGGTTCCAGCTGTACCTGTGGACGGACCGGGACCGTTCCCTCGAACTGATTGAACGCGCCGCGACGGCCGGCAACGACACCCTCATGGTCACGGTGGACACCGCCGTCGCCGGCGCCCGGCTGCGCGACGTCCGCAACGGCATGACCATTCCGCCGGCATTGACGCTGAAGACCGTCCTGGACGCGTCCTACCGCCCGGCCTGGTGGTTCAACTTCCTGACCCACGAGCCGCTTACGTTCGCGTCCCTGTCCCGGTACACGGGCACGGTGGCTGACCTCATCAACTCGATGTTCGATCCCACCCTGACCTTCGACGACCTCGACTGGCTCCGCGAAACCTGGAAGGGCAAGCTCGTGGTCAAGGGCATCCAGACCGTGGAGGACGCCCGCAAGGTGGTGGACCACGGCGCCGACGGCGTGGTCCTCTCCAACCACGGCGGACGCCAGCTGGACCGTGCGCCCATCCCGTTCCATCTGCTGCCGGACGTCTCCAAGGCGCTCAAGGCGGACAACAGCGACGCCGCCATCATCCTGGACACCGGCATCATGAGCGGTGCGGACATCATCGCCGCCCTGGCCCTGGGTGCGGACTTCACCCTGATCGGCCGCGCCTACCTGTACGGGCTGATGGCAGGCGGACGTGCCGGGGTGGACCGCGCCCTGCAGATCCTCGAAAAGGACATGGCCCGCACCATGGCCCTGCTCGGCGTCAGCAAGCTCTCCGAACTCACGCCGGACCACGTGCGGATCCTCGGCAAGTAAACGTTCCCGCCGGCACCGGCCTCCCCGCCCAACTAGGTCGCAGCAGGCGTCGTTTTGAACGCTGAAAACGACGCCTGCTGCTACTTAGTTGGGTGCCGGGGTTACTTTTTGCGGCCGAACTTCGGCAGGTTGGCCAGGAGGTCCGCCGCCTTCTTGGCACCGCGGCCCACGGTGCGGCCGATCTGCTGCGGGACGGTGTCGTCCTGCGCGGATGCAGGAACCGTGCCGCCCGGAACCACGACGGCGGGGCTCAGCTGCCCGCTCGCGGGGCGTCCGGGCGCGTGGGTGGCCGCATCCGCCGCGGCAGCTCCCGGGGCTCCGCCCGAGTCTGCCGCCGCGAATGACTCCGGCACCTCCGCCGCGGATGCTACGGACGCGGGACCCTGCTGCCGGGGCGCGGTCTGGGGGCGGCCGCGGGACGGCTGGGATGCCTCCGCTGCCTGGTGGGTATCCGCCTCCGGCGACTTCGCGGCGGCAGCCGCAGGGCCGACGTCGAACGTCTCCAGCCAAGTGGCGATCCCGGCCAGCGGCTTCGGGTTGAGTGCGTAGTAGCGTTTCTGGCCCTGCGCGCGCATGCTCACGAGGTCGGCCTCGCGCAGCACCTTGAGGTGCTTGGAGATGGTGGGCTGGCTGGCGGCGAGCTCCTCGACCAGCTCCCCCACTGCTTTGTCCCCCTTGCGGAGGGAAACGAGAATGTCACGCCGCGTTGCCTCAGCAATGACGGCAAATACGTCGTCTGTCACCATGTGTCCCACCCTAGCGACATATACGCCGGATGGCATCTACTATTTCAGTCGAACCAGGGATCCAGCCCGTACAGCGGGAAGACTTCCTTGCGCGTGGCCATTACGGTGCGGTCAACATCGTCGTTGGGGTCGAATCCCACCTCCCAGGACCGCCACCACACGTCCGCGTCATCCCCCATGAGCCCGGGCGCGGCAATCCCGTACCGCTCCTGCACATACGTCCGCCACTCCTCCGGCACCGGCGTGCGCAGCGGGACGGGGCGGCCCGCTGCGATGCCGATCAGGTGGCTCCAGGCCCGCGGCACCACGCCCGTGATGTGGTATCCGCCGCCGCCCGTGGCGATCCAGCGGTTGTCGCAGTGGCGGGCGGCGAGATTCGCGACGGCGGTGGCCGCCTCGCGCTGCCCGTCCACGCTGACGTTGAGGTGCGTCAGCGGGTCCAGCCGGTGCGAATCGCAGCCGTGCTGGCTCACAATCACCTCGGGCTGGAACGCCCCCACGAGCTGCGGGACCACCGCATGGAAGGCGCGCAGCCAGCCCGCGTCCCCGGTCCCTGCCGGCAGCGCGACGTTGACGGCGCTGCCCAGGGCGTCCGGCCCGCCGATCTCGTTGGCGAATCCGGTGCCGGGGAACAGGGTCATGCCGGTCTCGTGCAGCGAGATGGTCAGGACCCGCGGATCGTTCCAGAAGATGCTCTGCGTCCCGTCCCCGTGGTGGGCGTCGACGTCGATGTATGCCACCCGCTGCACCCCGCCGTCGAGCAGTTTGCTGACGGCGAGGGCAGCGTCGTTGTAGATGCAGAAGCCGCTGGCGCGGTCACGGGTGGCGTGGTGCAGGCCGCCGCCGAAGTTCACCGCCCGGACCGCCGAGCCGTCCAGGATCGAACTGGCCGCGAGCAGCGAGCCGCCGGCCAGGCGCGCGGCGGCCTCGTGCATTCCGGAAAAGGCCGGATCATCCTCCGTGCCCAGCCCGTGGGCCTCGTCAGTGGTCCACGGGTTTTCGCTGACCCGGCGGACGGCCGCCACGAACTCCGGGCTGTGCACGGCCGTCAGTTCGTCGTCGCCTGCCACCTCAGGGGCTGCGAGCTTGACGTGCTCAAGGTCCAGCAGCCCCAGGCTCCTGGCCAGCCGGGCGGTGAGGTCCATCCGGTCCGGCGCCATCGGGTGGCCCGGGCCGAAGTTGTACGCCGTCATGGCAGCGTCCCACACTACCGTCGTTGGCAGTGCAGGGAGGGAGAGACCGGGCGGGAATGTCATCAAGGACAGGCTACCCGAGCCCGGTGACCGGGATTCCCCGTCATGCGCGGAATATAGTGGTTTACTACTGAAGGAAGCCGTTTCTACCGAGGAAAAGCCGCACATGACGCAAAGCCAGCCGAGGTCCAAGAGCCCGGCTAACTGGCACCCCGGCATGCCGGAGCGTGAGGGCCTCTGGATCTTCACCGGCATCCGCGACTTCATCGACAACATCGCCAACACCTCACCCGCGCGGCTGGCGCTGACCGCGTTCGGTGTTGTGATCCTCGTGTTCACCGCGGTCCTTTCACTGCCGGCGGCATCCGCCACGGGCGAGGTCACTCCCCTGTACCAGGCCCTCTTCACCGCGGTGTCCGCCGTCTGCGTCACCGGGCTGACTGTCGTGTCCACCGCGACGCACTGGTCCTTCTTTGGCCAGCTGGTCATCCTCATCGGTATTTTCGTGGGCGGCCTGGGCACGTTGACCCTGGCCTCGCTGCTGGCGCTCATGGTCAGCAAGAAGCTCGGCGTGCGCGGCAAGCTCATCGCCCAGGAAGCCATGAACAATGCCGGCCGCCTTGGCGAAGTGGGCACCCTGCTGCGGATCGTTATCACCACTTCCGTGGTGATTGAGGGTGCCCTGGCGCTTGCCCTGATCCCCCGGTTCCTGACGCTCGGCGAAAGCTTCGGCCAGTCGGTGTGGCACGGCGTCTTCTATGCGATCTCGGCGTTCAACAACGCCGGCTTCACCCCGCACTCGGACGGCATCGTCCCCTATGAGACAGACCTGTGGATCCTCGTTCCGCTCATGCTGGGCGTTTTCCTCGGCAGCCTGGGCTTCCCGGTGGTGATGGTGCTGCAGCAGAACGGCCTCAACTGGAAGAAATGGAACCTGCACACCAAGCTGACCATCCAAGTGTCGTTCATCCTCCTGGCGGCCGGCACCGTCTTGTGGGGGCTGATGGAGTGGGAAAACGTGCGGACCATTGGTTCCATGGGCGTCGGGGACAAAATCACGCACTCGCTTTTTGCCTCCGTCATGACCCGGTCCGGGGGCTTCAATCTGGTGGACCAGAACCATATGGATTCCACCACCATGCTCCTGACTGATGCCCTGATGTTCGCCGGCGGCGGTTCGGCGTCCACGGCCGGCGGCGTCAAGGTGACCACCATCGCCGTGATGTTCCTGGCAATCGTGGCCGAAGCCCGCGGCGACGCCGACGTCAAGGTCTACGGCCGCACCATCCCGCAGGGCACCATGCGGGTGGCCATCTCGGTGATCGTCGCCGGCGCGACCCTGGTGTCCGTCTCGGCGTTCCTGCTCCTGCACATCAGCGGCGCTTCCCTGGACCGGGTGCTGTTTGAGACCATTTCAGCCTTTGCCACGGTGGGGCTCAGCACCAACCTCAGTGCCGAGCTGCCGCCGTCGGGCGTGTACGTCCTGTCCGTCCTGATGTTTGCGGGCCGCGTCGGCACCGTAACCCTAGCCGCTGCCCTGGCCCTCCGCCAGCGCAGCCAGCTGTACCACTACCCGGAAGAGAGGCCCATCATTGGCTGATCCCTCAGGCGCCGTAAATCGCCCCGCCCACAATGCCCCCGTCCTGGTGATCGGGCTGGGCCGTTTTGGCTCCTCGACCGCCGAACAGCTGGTCAAGCAGGGGCGCGAAGTGCTGGCCATCGAGCGCGACCGCACCCTGGTGCAGAAGTGGGCGCCCGTCCTGACCCACGTGGTGGAAGCGGACGCCACGAACATCGATGCCCTCCGCCAGCTCGGGGCGCAGGAGTTCAGCTCCGCCGTCGTCGGAGTCGGCACGTCCATCGAATCCTCGGTGCTGATCACCGTGAACCTCGTGGACCTCGGGATCCAGCACCTCTGGGTCAAGGCCATCACCCCGTCGCACGGCAAGATCCTCACCCGGATTGGCGCCAACCACGTGATCTACCCCGAGGCCGACGCCGGCGTCCGTGCCGCGCACCTGGTGTCCGGACGGATGCTGGACTTCATCGAGTTCGACGACGACTACGCCATCGTGAAGATGTACCCGCCCCGGGAAACCGTCGGGTTTACCCTCGAAGAGTCCAAGGTCCGTTCCAAATACGGCGTGACCATTGTGGGTGTAAAGACCCCAGGCGAGGACTTCACCTACGCGCGGCCGGAAACCAAGGTGTCGGGCCGCGACATGCTGATCGTCTCGGGGCACGTGGACCTGCTGGAGCGCTTCGCCGCCCGGCCGTAATCAGCTGCCGCTCCGGCACCGAGAAACCTAAACATACAAAACCCGGGCACCGCGGTGCCCGGGTTTCGTGGTTCTGCAGCTCTGGCGCCTAGCCTAGCTGCTTTGTGATCTCGGCGGCGCGGTCGGCCGCCGCGCGTGCGCCCGCCGCGATGATTGCCGGCATGCCGCGCTCATCGAACGTCGCAATGGCGCGTTCGGTGGTGCCGTTCGGGCTGGTCACGGCCTTGCGCAGGGCGGACGGCTCGGCGCCCGGTTCCGCCAGCATGAGGCCCGCGCCGGCTACCGTTTCGCGTGCCAGCAGGAGCGAGAGTTCCTCGTCCAGGCCGAGTTCAACGCCGGCAGCCGCCATGGCCTCCGCAAGGTAGAACGCGTATGCGGGGCCGGAGCCGCTGATGGCGGACAAGGCGTCCACCTGCTCCTCCGGAATTTCGACGACGGTTCCCACGGCGGAGAGAATGTCTTTAGCCTGCTGGAGGTGCGCGGGCGTGCAGTTGGTGCCGGCCGACACTGACACGACGCCGCGGCCCAGCTTCGCCGGCGTGTTGGGCATGGTCCGGATCACGGGCTGGCCCGGCGGAAGGGCGGCCTCAAGCTGGGCAAGGGAAACCGCGGCGGCGACGCTGATGACGATCGCGTCCTTGGACAGCGAGGAACTGATTTCGCGCGCGAGGTCGGCGATGCCCACCGGCTTCACGCCGAGAATCACGACGCCCGATCCCTTCGCCGCCTGCTTGTTGTTGTCAGGTTCTTCCTCTCCGGCGATGGCGGTGATGCCATGGTGGCGCTGTGCCAGCTCGGCGGCCCGCTCGGCGCGGCGGACTGTTGCCACGACGTCCATGGGGTTTGTGCCCGCCTCCAGGAGGCCGCCCATGATGGCCTCGTTCATTGATCCACAGCCAAGGAATGCGATTCGGTTGCTCATGGCTCCATCATTGCAGTTCACCGTCCGCGATGCAGGCCGGGGCCATTCACAGGTAGCTCACATGGTGGCTGAAGCTTTCACACAAATTTGGGCCTTAGGTTTGTTATTACCTCATTGAGGGTGCGAGTGATGAGGCAAGCATGGGGATGTTTGCCTGGCACCGACGGACTGCAGCAGTTTTACCCATTTTCCTGCAGCAGGCCGTCGGTGCCTTCGCTTTTTAAGGGCGCAGGGAAGAACAGCCGGATTCCCAGCGGGCATTCAGGGAAAACCCGCCGAACACTCAAACTCGCCCGTTAGTGTCGTTAATGCCTCACAAGGTGCGAGTGATGGAGCCGGTCCCCCGGGACTGGCGCGGCGCCGGTCGGTTGCAGGAGTGTTCCCCCAGCTCCTTCTGCAAAACCGTCCGGCGCTTCCTCGTTTAAGGCGTCGGTCCCCTATGACGTCAATCGTCGCGCCGGCGGGCAAGGCTTGGCAGGCGCCGTTTGGACGGCGGCAGTGCTAGATGGCGGGCAGCGTCGCGGACTGCTGGGGCCCGACGTGCGGGGCCGGCTCCAGCGGGCCGTCAAAGACCAGCTGATCCAGCCGGCGCAGGATGAGGCCTTCGCGGAGAGCCCACGGGCAGATCCTGATCTTCTTGAATTCGAAAAGCTCGAGGGCTGCCTCAGCCACAAGCGCGCCCGCGAGGAGCTGATTGGCGCGGGCTTCAGAAACACCCGGGAGGTGCAGCCTGTCCTCCGTCTTCATGGCCGAAATCCGCTGCGCCCAGATCCCGAGGTCCGTGGCATTCAGTTCGCGCTTGACGTACGGGCCGGCCCCGCTGGGCGCCGCTCCTGCAATCCGCGCCAGCGAACGGAACGTCTTGGAGGTCCCGGCCACCAGGTTGGCGCGGCCGATCGGGTCGAAGGTTCGGACCGCAGGCTTGAGGGTTGCACGGATGTAGCGCCGAAGTTCCTTGACGCTCTTCGCCGAGGGAGGGTCCTCGTGCAGCCAGTCCCGTGTGAGGCGGCTGGCGCCCAACGGCACTGAGGTGGCCAGCTCCGGCAGCTCGTCCTGGCCGGAGGCCATTTCGAAGGATCCGCCGCCGATGTCCAGGTTCAGGATGGGCCCCGCGCCCCAGCCGTACCAGCGGCGGACAGCGAAGAACGTCATGGACGCTTCCTCGCTGCCGGTCAGTTCCTGCAGCGTGACTGTGGTTTCGTGTTTGACGCGTGCCAGCACTGCCGGGCCGTTGGTGGCCTCGCGGATGGCGGACGTACAAAAGGCCAGCAGGTCATCCGCCTTGTGCCTGGCGGCGAATTCCCAGGCTTCCAGGACGAATTCCGTCAGCTCATGCTGCCCTGCATCGGTGATGTTGCCGTCGCCGTCGAGATACTGCACCAGCGAAAGAGGCCGCTTATGTGATGCAAAAGGGACCGGGCGCGCGCCGGGATGGGCGTCCACGAGGAGGAGGTGGACAGTATTGGACCCGATATCGAGGACGCCTAGCCGCATCCTGCCATTATTCCCCCCGGAGGAGCAGCAGGTGCAACCGCGCCATCACATTTCGGGAGCCACACATATCAGGGGTTGCCGTTCCCCGAGCCGGGCTATTCGCCTTCGAGTCCGGCGGGGTTGGCCTCAGCTTCGTCGGCGCGCTTGAAGTCACGCTTGATGTTGGCGATGCCCTCCGGGTTGATCTCAAAGCCGTACGCGGCGCCCGGGTTGATGACCATGCCGAGTTCGTCCCCGATGTTCGCGATGATCGCCGCGCCCTGCGTGCCCAGGACGTTCGGGGCGGCTTCGAGGTACTGCGCGTCAACGCGGCTGGGGTGCGAGAACACGGCCAGGACGGGCTGGCCCTCCGCGTTACCGAGCACGAGCGGCTCGACCTGGGAGTCTTCGCCCTCGAGGGCGTCCGAGCTGACGATATAGACCTCGTTGTTGAGGAAGGAGAGGATGACGTCCACCGGGTTGGCATCCGGCTGGTCCCCCTGGGCCAGCTTCTCCTCGAGGTCGTTCAGCGGCGTGTTGTCTGCAGGTCCGGGCGTTTCAGTCATGTATCTACTCGACCACGTTGAGCACACGGGCGCAATTCCGGGCCGGATTCGCCCCCGCCGGTCGGCCGCCCCTGGGCGCGAACTACGCTGGTCGGGCTTGCCCAGACCCTTGGTTCCGGCAAGCTCAACCAGCAGGCACGCCCTACTTCTTCGCCGCGGCCTTCTTGGCGGGGGCCTTGCGCGTGGTGGTCGTGGTGCGCTTGGCCGGGCCCTTGGCCCGCTTTTCCGCCAGCAGCTCGACAGCCTGTTCCCGGGTCAGTTCCTCTAGTGAGGTGCTCCGGGGCACGGTGATGTTGGTGACGCCGTCGGTGATGTAGGGCCCGAAGCGGCCTTCCTTCACCACGATGTTCTTCTCCGAGACCGGGTCCGGGCCGAACTCCGCCAGCGGCGGCACGGCGGCGCGGGCACCGCGCTGCTTTGGCTGGGAGTAGATCTCGAGTGCCTGCTCCAGCGTGATGGTGAAGATTTCCTCTTCCGAGCCGATGGACCGCGAGTCCGTGCCCTTCTTCAGGTACGGTCCGAAGCGGCCGTTCTGGACCGTGATCACGTTGCCGTCGGCGTCGGCGCCCAATGCCCGCGGAAGGCTCATGAGCTGCAGGGCCTCATCCAGGGTGATCGAATCAACGGTCATCGACTTGAACAGCGAACCCGTGCGCGGCTTGGCCTTCACCGGTTTCTTCGGCGGCTTCGGCTTGCCGTTCTTGTAGTACTCAACGGGCTGGTTGGCCAGCTGCTCCTCCGTCATCTCCGGGATGACCTCGGTGACGTAGGCGCCGTAGCGGCCATTCTTGGCCACGACGGTGTGTCCGGTGTGCGGGTCGGCGCCCAGGACCCGTTCCTCGGGCGCGGCAGTTTCCATGAGCTCCACGGCCTTGGCGGCGGTGAGCTCATCCGGGGCGAGGTCCTCGGGAACGTTGGCGCGGGCAGACTCCACCACCTCGCCGGTCTTGGGATCGACCGTGGGGATGGAGCTTTCCAGGTACGGCCCGAACTTGCCGACGCGCAGGGTGATGCCCTCCGCGATGGGCACCGAGTTGATTTCCCGGGCATCGATCTCGCCCAGGTTGTTCACGATGCTCAGCAGGCCGGGATCGGCGTCTTCACCGTAGTAGAAGTGCTGGAGCCAGGCGGCGCCAACGGCCTGGCCGTTGGCGATCTTGTCGAGGTCGCCTTCCATGTCCGCCGTGAACTCGTAGTCCACGTAGTCCGTGAAGTGCTGTTCCAGCAGCCGGATCACGGAGAACGCGATCCAGCTGGGAACCAGGGCCGACCCCTGCTTCCGGACGTAGCCGCGGTCCTGGATGGTGGAGATCGTGGAGGCGTAGGTGGACGGGCGTCCGATGCCCTTCTTTTCCAGCTCCGCGGTCAGCGAGGCTTCGGTGAAGCGCGGCGGCGGCGAGGTCTCGTGGCCCACGGCCACGATGTCCGCTGCGGTGAGGGAGTCGCCCTTGGCCACGTTGGGCAGGCGGCGTGCTTCCTCGGACTCGTCGTCTCCGCGGCTTTCGTCCTTGCCTTCCTCATAGGCGGCGAGGAAGCCGGGGAACGTGATGACGGTGCCGGAGGCCGAGAACTCTGCGTCGCGGCCGTCGGAGGCCACTGCACCCACGCGGATGGTGGCCGTGGAGCCCTTGGCATCGCCCATCTGGGAGGCGACGGTGCGCTTCCAGATGAGTTCGTACAGGCGGAACTCGTCGCCGCTGAGCTGCTTGGCAACCTGCGCGGGGGTGCGGAAGGAGTCACCGGCGGGCCGGATGGCCTCGTGGGCTTCCTGCGCGTTCGCGGCTTTGCTGGTGTACACGCGGGGGGACTGCGGAATGTACTCGGGACCGTACAGTTCGGAGGCCTGGCGCCGTGCGGCCGTGACGGCCTCGTCGCTCAGCGCAGACGAATCGGTACGCATATAAGTGATGTAGCCGTTTTCATACAGCCGCTGGGCCACCTGCATGGTGCTCTTGGACGAGAAGCGCAGCTTGCGGCCCGCCTCCTGCTGCAGGGTGGAGGTGGTGAACGGCGCGGCCGGACGGCGCGTGTACGGCTTGGTATCGACTGAGCGGACGCGGAAGTCGGCGTCCTGCAGCGCGGCCGCCAGGGACGTGGCGAGTTCCTCGTTGAGGTGGGCCACATTGCGTGAGGTGAGTTCGCCGTCGTCGTTAAAGTCGCGGCCGGTGGCGACCTTGGCGCCGTCAACCGCTGCGAGCTTCGCTTTGAACGAGCCGGAGTCGGCTCCGAACTGTCCGGTCAGGTCCCAGTAGGACGCCGCCTTGAAGGCCATGCGCTCCCGCTCGCGGTCAACCACCATGCGGGTCACCACGGACTGCACGCGGCCGGCGGACAGGCCGCGCGCCACCTTGCGCCACAGCACCGGGGAAATCTCGTAACCGTAGAGGCGGTCGAGGATGCGCCGGGTCTCCTGGGCGTCAACGAGCGCCGCGTCGACATCGCGCAAGTTGTCCATGGCGCGGTGGATGGCTTCCTTGGTGATTTCACCGAAGGTCATCCTGTACACCGGGACCTTGGGCTTGAGGACCTCCAGCAGGTGCCACGCGATGGCCTCGCCCTCGCGGTCCCCATCGGTTGCGAGATAGAGGGCGTCGGCGTCCTTGAGCTGGGCCTTGAGCTCGGCGACCTTTTTCTTCTTGTCCGGGGACACCACGTAGTACGGCTTGAAGCCGTTTTCGACGTCGACGGCGAACTTGCCCACGGAGGTTTTCTTCAGTTCCGCGGGGAGTTCCGACGGCTGCGGCAGGTCGCGGATGTGACCAATGGAGGCCTCAACGATGAAGCCCTCGCCCAGGTACTTGGCGATGGTCTTGCTCTTGGCCGGAGACTCCACGATCACGAGTTTCTTGCCGGTTTTGGCCTTGCTTGGCACAGTGCTCCTACAGAAAAAGGTTGCTCGGGCAGATGAGCCCATATTGGCCTAGTTCACCATATTTTGGAGAATCATGCGCTGTCATGTGGAAAACAGGTGGCCACCGTCACTGCCAAACGGGCTGACTTAACTCCCGTCGGAAGCACCGTTCCGGGCCGCCTCTGCCACCGCGCGGTCGTCCGGAATCATGGACCACATCGTGGCGGTCCGCTCGGCTCCTTGGGGGATGACACTCGGGTCCTCAAGCTCATATTCGCGCAGCAATTCGAAGACCCGCCTGGTGAGTTCGCTGCGCTGCCCCGGCGTCAGGTAAAGGAGGTTGCTGGCCAGGACCACCACGGACGACGACTCGGAAGACTCGCCGCGCTGGCGCTGCTCGTTCCGGACCGCTGCGTAGGCGTGGGCGCGGCGGCGGAAGGCATCCAGCTCGAGGTCGATCACCGCGAACTCGGGGCTGGCCACACGCCCGCCCGAGTTGATGGCGAAGTCCGTGCCAGCCGCCTTCCATCGGCGTTCGCGGGCGTCGCCGGCGGTTTCCGCCGGGACCACGATCCCCCATTTCTGGAGGGCCCGCAGGTGGTAACTCATGGCACTCGGCGTCAGCCCGGTCTGCTGGGCAAGTTCGGTGGCCGTGTGGCTGGACTGGGTGGAGTACAGCTCGGAAATGACCTCGAGCCGCGCGGCATGGGCCAGCGCCCGGATTGCCTTGGGATCGGTGATCTCCACTTTCTTTTCCTCGCGTGGCCTGCGCTTCGGTCCCGGACCCGATCCGGGCGTCATCGTGTTTGCCGGCTCCGCGGAGGGCGTCTGAGTACTCACCTTTCCAGTCTAGCCAGCGGCAGCGAGTTATGAAATAAATGCTTGACATTCTCGCGGCGCCGGGAACCTCCGGGCCGGGTGAACGCTGGGCCGGCGGAGCCAGCCGGGCTAGGCACCGCCGGACGGGAGCAGGAAGCCGTCGCGGACCAGGTTAGCGACTTCGGTCAGCAGCCCGGCACGGAAAGCCTCGCCGTCGAACCCGTCCGCCCCGCCCAGCAGGGCCTCGAGGGCGCCGATGATCTGCCCCACGGAGAGGTCGCCGTCGCACGCTGACACGAAGCCGGCCAGCTCGGTGCTCAGGAGGTTGGTCCGGCGGAGTCCGGCTCCCTGCCGCAGCAGGATCACACCGGGATGCTCGGCGCCGGGGCGCTGGTGGCGTTCCTCGGTGACGTCGTCGGCGACCAGCAGGTGGGTTTCGGACAGGTCGTGGGCGGCCAGCCAGTCCGCGCGGTCGACGCCGGCGCCCAGGTGCGGCCCTACGGGCTGCTCGATCGGATAGGTGATCTCCTCGAACCGATAAACCCTCCGCTCTCCCCCGGCGGGCCGCCGCAGCCAGATCATGCCGAATCCGATCCCGCCCACATCCCGCGCGGCAAAGTCGTCCAGATAGGCGGCGTAGGCGTCCTGGTAGTGGCGCCGGTCCCGGTTTTCCGAGGCGTCCTGCAGCCAGGTCTCGGCATACTGCTCAGGCCCGAGCTGCTCGCGCTGGATGAACCAGACGTCCGTGTCCGGACTGGCCCAGCTTTGCGGCCGTTCCTCCCAGGAAGTGCCCGCCGTGATCTCCCAGTTGCCCAAAAGCTGGGCTGTTCCGCCAGGGGCAAGCACACCGGGCAGCGTCCGGACCAGCGACGCCACGATGTCGTCCCCGGGCAGGCCACCGTCGCGGTACGTGAATTGGTCAGCCGCTGCTTCGCCGGTGCTGCGGGGCGTGATGACGAACGGCGGGTTGGACACCACGAGGTCGAATTCCTCGCCGGCCACGGGTTCCAGGAGGGATCCGAGGCGCAGGCTTACCCGGCCGTCCGGCTGTGACCGGTCTATGTGGAGGGCCTCGGCGTTGAGCAGGAGGTTGAACCGCGTGAACGCAAGGGCGCGCGCCGAAATATCAGTCGCCGTGACGTGCTCGCTGTGATGCAGGAGGTGGAAGGTCTGGATGCCGCACCCGGTGCCGAGGTCCAAAGCACGGGCAGCGTGCCGCCTGATGGTGGTCTGCACCAACGTGGTGGAGGCCTGCCCGATGCCGAGGACGTGGTCGTGCCGCAGCACACCCGGGCGCTGGTGCGCGGCGAGGTCGCTCGCCACCCACAGCTCAGCGCCGCCGCTGCCGTCCTCGTTGGAGTCCCAGCCATAGGGCCGCAGGTCGGCCGCGGCCGCGATCTGGCCTTCCAGCGCTTCGGCCAGACCGAGCGCCACCAGCCCTTCTGTTCGGACGCGCGGCAGGGCGGTGTCCAGAACCCCGGCGTCCTGTGGAACGGCCAGGAGCCAGAAACGCACGACGGCGGCGAGCGCGGCCGTGCGCGGCTCACCGTGGGTGGCTTGCTCGGTGACGATCAGCGCAGGAATCAGCTGGTCCCGGCCCAGTGCCGCGTACGCCGACGTACCGAGCAGGTCAGCGACACCGTCCAGCGTGTAGCCGATGTCCCGCAGGTCGGCGGCCAGGGCGTCCAGGAGTTCGGGGAGGTCGCTGCGGGGGGCGTCAGGCGTGTTTCCGGCCGTAAAGCGCGTTGATTCAGTCACCGGGCAAGTCTATTTCCCATGCCCGGGGCTCGGTCCCCCGGGTCCTGCCTGTTGACCGGGCCGGGTGGGCCTGGGCGAGTTAGCCGGGTCTATTTTGTCGGGGCGGGAGGCTAAAGTGGGGCCATGCTCGGAACCCAGGGAGCGGCCGCTGATCCCGGATGGCTGGAGTACGTGGCCGCATTCGCACCGCTCAGCACTCTTGTGGCGGCCATCATCGCCGGCTGGATTGCGTGGCGGACCCTCGCCCAGCGGCGTGAAGCGGACCGCCGGGACCAGTGGTGGCAACGGACGCAGTGGGCCATCGACCTCGCCATGGACCCTGATTTTAGCCGGGCGGTCGTGGGTCTGATCACGCTCAAGCACCTGGCCGCCAGCGATCTCTGCACCGAAGAGGACTACCAGATGCTGGACAAGATCGGCGGCGCCAAGATCGATGCCCTGACACTTTCGGAGGCAAGCGCCGATCGCGAACCGGGCGCGGCGCCCGGTCATACCCCCTGGCCGTCAACGCACCCACCGCAGCCCGGGCCCGAAGCCCGCGCCGACGTCATCCCGGTTCAGCTCGAGTCCCGCGGCGAGCGGGTCTTCGCCATGTCCGCGGGAATGGCGAAGGTCCTCACGGAGGCAGACAGACTTGTCTCTTTCGTGGGATCGCGGCATGCGGGACGCTGACCCGACCCTCCCGCGCCTGCTGGCCAGCGAGAGGCAGGAGCGATCCCGTCCGCAGCAGAAGGTAAGTTGGATGCATGGCTGAATGTTCTCCTGCGATGCCCCGTGTCCTGTCCGGGTCCGCGGCAGCTGCCCTCCTTTTGCTGGCGGCGACCGCATGCTCCTCCGTGGTCTCGATCGAAAACGCCGACGTGCCCGCCTGGAAGGCCACTGCACTGCCGCCCGTCAGCGGCGCGGTGCTCGAGGATTCCGGCAAGATTCTCAACCGGGACCGGATCATCCGTGAGGCAGCCAACGTGCCGGCCGGCCGCTACACGCTGACCGTGACGTGCGACGGCGGCGGCAAGGCGTTCTTCGCCGTGACCCTCGCAGGAAAAGATGTCGCGGACGCCGGCGCAGCGTGCAACGGCAGCCGGGAAACCGCGAAGATCACGGTGACGGACCCCGGGACGGTGGAGATCAGCACGTCGAGCGTGGACGCCCCGCTTATTTACGCGTACCACCTGGCCCCCAGTCGGTAGCTTGCAGTCGAGTGCCGACGGGGCTGATTCCGCCTCTGGCCCCGCGCGGCGGGCAGGCTTAAAGTCGGAGTATGCCCACGGTGCGGATGTTCTCCGTGCATTGTCTCGTCGGGCGGGATTCGCCGGCCTCGCGACAGCGGACCCCGGCAGCCGCCGTCGTGGTTTCCACTGTGCTGGCCGCCGCAGCGGCCTTGGCTGGCTGCGAATACAGCTACGACGACGGCCGCGGTGAGCTTTCCCCGGCCCCTGTGGTTACCGATGCGGCGATACCGCGGGATCCCTTCGAGAACCTGCCCGTTTCGGGCGCCGCGCTCGACGCGTGGGCCAAGGAAGTACTGCCCGATGCCGAGGGCCAGGTTTTCCACGTCAACTACGGGACAGTGGCCGCGGGCCACGTGAAGAGCGGGTCTACGGGACAGCTGCCCAGCGGAACATACTCCCTGACACTCGCCTGCCGCAGCGAAAGAAGGGTCTCATTTACAGTGCGCGACGCCGAATTCGCACTGGTGGACCTTAGCCTGCGATGCGGCACGTCGCGGGTGAACGTTGTGCACCTTTCGAGGGACTCCGTGCTCCGGATGACGGTGGAGGCGAGGTCGGACGCAAACTTCGCCTACCGCATCAGCAGGATCTGATGGGGCTGAGGGTTTTTCGTCGACGTGACTGGCTGTGAAGCCGGGGTCAGGCGGCGCAACCGGCCGGGCAGCGCAGGGTTTCCGGGCTGGAGGCGCACCCGGCGCAGTACAGCGTGAGCGTGCGGCAACTGGGGTTGGAACAGTTCTCGAATTTGCTCGTGGGCGCTGCGCAGCGGACGCACTCGCCAATGGTCTTGGCGTCCTCGCTGAATTCGAGGTGCATGCGCTTGTCGAAGACGTAGAGGGAGCCCTCCCAGAGGCCCTGGTCCTTGAACGTCTCGCCGTAACGGACAATCCCGCCGTCGAGCTGGTAGACCTCTTTGAAACCGCGGTTCACCATGAGGCTCGAGAGCACCTCGCAGCGGATGCCGCCGGTGCAGTAGGTGACCACCGGCTTGTCTTTCAGGGAGTCGTACTTGCCGGAATCGAGTTCCTTGATGAAGTCATGGGTGGTGGCGACGTCCGGGACAATCGCGTCTTTGAACTTGCCGATCTGCGCCTCGAAGGCGTTGCGTCCATCGAAGAAGACAACCTCTGCGCCGCTCTGCTTCTTTGCGTCCACCAGCTCGTGGAGCTCTTCCGGTTTAAGGTGCGTCCCGCCGCCCACGACGCCGTCCTGGCTCACTTTCAGCTCCCCGGGGGCGCCAAAGGAAACGATCTCGTCGCGGACCTTGACGCTCAGGCGGGGGAAGTCCTGCGCCCCGCCGTCGGACCACTTCACGTCGATGCCGTGGAAACCCTTGTATTCACGGGTGGTCTTCACGTACTGCTTGACGGCGTTGAGCTCGCCGCCCACGGTCGCGTTGATGCCGTCCTTGGAGATGAGGATTCGCCCGGTGAGGCCCAGCTTCTCGCAGAGGGCTCGCTGCCAGAGCCGGACGGCGTCCGGGTCAGCAATAGGGGTAAAGCCGTAAAAGAGCACGATTCGGTTCAAAGCCACGTATTTAAGGGTACTTGGTGTCGGGAAACCCCAGGAATGACGGGCGCGTGCAGGGCGGAGGCACGCGGACCGTGCGCCATTGTTCGGCGTCCACACGCCGCCCCGCACTGTGCCGCGACGTGGCCGGCGCGCGCCCATCACAATTGCATAAGCAAGTGCCAAAGCCCTGTTGCTTGTGTCAGCGCTGGAATAGTCTCATCACATGACGCCAGAAGCCATGGTAGGAGACATCACTCATCTGCTTGAAGTCTGGGTAGCCGGCTGGGCAGGCTGCCGCGGCTACGAGACCGGCACGGAAGGTCGCTTCCCCGCCGCCCTGCGTGCCGACACCACCGGCGACTGGGAGTATTTTGCCTCAGACCCGTCGGACGCTGAGTTTGCCGCGTTGGCCGCCAAGACGGCCGAGGCTCCTGCCCGGGTGCTGACCATCCTGACGAATGACGTTCTTCGCTACAAAACCCTGGCAGAGCAGCACGGGCTCAATGTCACGTCGGCGTCCCAGAGCATGATGGTGGTGGACATGGAAACCCAGGACGCCGAGGACCCATGGCTATCCGACGATGAACTGTCGCTGGAAACGTCCGAATCCAACGGGGTGCACCATGCCGTGGTGCGCGCCGGCGACACACTTGCGGCGAGCGGGCAGGTCTTCGTGGTCAAGGGAACCGCGGTGTTCGACAAGATCGTGACCGAGCCGGCGTTCCAACGCCGCGGGCTGGGCAGCTTCATCATGAAGGCGCTCGCGGCCCAGGCCTATGCGCACGATGTGGAGGACGGCCTGCTGCTGGCGTCCCTCGACGGGCAGAAGCTGTACTCGCACCTTGGCTGGACCTCGGTGTGCCACGTCCTGATGCTGTCCGCCTCCGATGAGGGCGCCGACCTTTCCGTCAGCTGACATCGTTCCTGCCGGGCTTTTCGGCGGGCTCCGGCTGTTCCGGTTTTGACTCCGGCACAGGCTCAGACGCGGACTCGGGCTTGGGCACGGGCGGCGATTTTTGCCCGGATGAAAGAATGTTGGGGTGAACCCCCATGACTCGCTGATTCCCTTGCTGGGCCGCGGCCCGGACCCGGAGCAGCTCCGGCATGTGCGGACCATCCCGGCCCGCGAGGCGGTGCACGAACCGTGGCCTGAGTGGGCCCATCCCGATCTTGTGAGTGCCTACGGCAACCTGGGCATCCAGCAGCCCTACCGGCATCAGGTCCGGGCGGCCAACATCGCTCATGCCGGCGAGCACGTCGTGATCGCCACCGGCACGGCGTCCGGGAAGTCACTGGCGTACCAACTGCCGGCGCTGGACGCGATCCACCGTTCCGAGCTCCGTGTCCTGTCGGAGCCCGGAAAAATCCACGACGACGGCGCCGTGACCCTCTATCTCTCCCCCACCAAGGCGCTTGCCGCAGACCAGCTCGCGGCGATCCGGTCGTTGAAGCTCCCGACTGTCCGGGCAGAAACCTACGACGGCGACACGGACCCGGCGTCGCGGCGCTGGATACGGGACCACGCGAACTTCATCCTGGCCAACCCTGACATGCTGCACTTCGGTATCCTCCCCAACCATGCGTGGTGGGCCGGGTTTTTCCGGCGGCTTCGCTACGTGATCGTTGACGAGGCGCACAGCTACCGGGGGGTGTTCGGATCCCACGTGGCCAACCTGATGCGTCGGCTGCGGCGCATCTGCGCTTATTACGGGGCAGGCACGTCCTTCCCTGGCCCGGTCTTTATCGCGGCATCCGCTACGGCGTCGGAACCCGAGACGTCCTTTGGCCGGCTGATCGGCGCGCCTGTCCGCGGCGTCGCCGAGGATTCCTCACCGCACGGCTCCACCACGGTGGCTTTTTGGGAGCCCGCCCTGACCGAAATCCGGGGCGAGAACGGCGCCAAGGAACGCCGGACCGCGGTTGCCGAGACGGCCGACTTGCTTGCGAACCTCGTCTCGGCCAGGATCCGGACCATTGCCTTCATCAAGTCCCGGCGGGGCGCAGAAACCATCTCGTCGATCACCAAACGGCTACTCGACGAAGTTGATCCGAGCCTGCCGCAACGGGTGGCGGCGTACCGGTCCGGCTATCTCCCGGAGGAACGCCGCGCCTTGGAAAAGGCTCTGCGGGCTGGGCAGCTGCTGGGTATTTCGAGCACATCGGCCCTCGAATTGGGCATCGACATCTCGGGGCTTGACGCAGTGCTCGTCGCCGGCTGGCCCGGGACCAGGGCGTCCCTCTTCCAGCAGATCGGCAGGGCGGGACGCGCCGGGCAGGACGCGATCGCCGCCTTCGTGGCCAGCGACGACCCGCTGGACACCTACCTGGTGAACCATCCCGAGGCCATCTTTGACGTGTCGGTCGAGGCGACCGTGTTTGACCCGTCGAATCCCTATGTGCTCGGACCCCACCTGTGCGCAGCCGCCGCCGAGCTTCCGCTGGGCGTGGCGGAGCTGCCTCTTTTCGGTGCCACGGCGGAGAAACTCCTCGGACAGCTGGTGACGCAGGGCTACCTGCGGCGGCGCCCGGCCGGATGGTTCTGGACACATCCCCAGAGCGCGGCCGGCATGGTGAACCTGAGGGCCGACGGCGGAGGGCCGGTGAGCATCGTGGATGCGGACACGGGTTCACTGCTGGGAACCATGGATTCGCCGCAAACCCACTACCAGGCGCATACCGGCGCAATCTATGTCCATCAGGGCGACAGCTATGTGGTGGAGGACCTGAATGAGGCCGATCACTGCGTAGTGGTGCGCCGCGCCAACCCCGACTACTACACCACCGCCCGGGACATCACCCAGATTGAGGTGCTCGAAACCCAGCGGTCGGTCCAGTGGGGGGATGTAGCCGTGCATTTCGGCGATGTGAAGGTAACGACGCAGGTGGTCTCCTTTCAACGGAAGGCCCTGATTTCGAACGAGGTCCTGGGCGAGGAGCCCCTGGAGCTCGGGGCACGGGAGCTGTTTACGAAAGCCGTGTGGTTCGTCATGGACAACCGGTCGCTCACCGGTGCCGGCCTGATCGAGGCACAGTTCCCCGGCGCCCTCCACGCCGCGGAGCACGCCGCCATCGGGCTGCTGCCGCTGGTTGCGTCCAGCGACCGCTGGGACATCGGCGGCGTCTCAACCGCGATCCACGCGGACACCGGGGTGCCCACCATTTTCGTGTACGACGGACACCCCGGCGGCGCGGGCTTTGCGGAACGGGGCTTCGAGAAAGCCAAGGTGTGGCTGACCGCGACGAGGGACGCCATCGAGGCCTGTGAGTGCGAGTCCGGATGTCCCTCTTGTGTGCAGTCTCCGAAATGCGGGAACAAGAACAACCCGTTGGATAAGGACGCCGCCGTAACGTTGATCGACGTCCTGCTGCGGGATGCCACAGAGACCGCGGCCCCGTCCCCGTCTCCGACGCAGGAACATGCGGCGCAGGAGCATGCGGCGCACCACCGCGCGTCAACCGGCCTATAGCGTTGCCACCTGCACTTACGGTGGCGGACCGGCCCGGCGTGCCCGCAGCCGAGCCTACGGTGGCGGCCCCGCCCGGGCGTGCCCCGCAGCCGAGCCGAGAATTGCGCCGGCCGTCAGTTCGGTACGAACTTCGACAGACTGATCACCTCCCTCGACACAACTGGCCAGCCTCGCGTCGTGACGGGCTGCTACGGCGGCCGCTACAGGGCACGGTTCCCCGGCCGAAACACCACGGAGTGCGTCCGCCGCTGCCAGGGCGGCGAGGTCGGCCGCTGCTGCCGCCCGGGAGGCCATCACGGCTGCCTGCGCCAGCATGAGAAGCAGGACCATGGCCACGAGGACCACCAGGCCGAGCCCGGCAGCCAGCACAGTGCCCGAGCCCCGCTCTGAATCCTGCGCCCCGCCCGGCTGTTTATTCCGGTTCATATGTGCCCCTTGGCGGCGAGCTCCGCCCCAGAGCGGGATAGGGCCGGAATCATGGTGGGCGGGAACGAGAGGGATTCCGCCGTTTCGCCCCGCGCCTCAGCCCTGGCTGTCAGTGTCCACGGAACCACGCTGCCAAACGGTCCGGTCACGCGGTCCGACACCGTAACGCTCAGCCATTCGCCGTCCGCCACCACAGCCGCCGATGCCGTGGCCCCTGCCAGCTTCCTGACCATTCCCTCGACGGCCGGCGGCTCCTCTCCCCGGGCCAGCGCCCGCGCGCCGGCCCGTGCCGCCTCCTCTAACCGGAGCTGGGTAATTCCTGCCGCAGACCCCGCCAACAGCATGGCCAGGAGCAGCATTACGGCAGGAAGCGCAACGGCGAATTCTGCGGTCACGGCACCTCCGGTGTTTCTTTCGCGGACGCTCCCGCGGCCGCGGGGATTCCCCGCCCCGCGGCCGCGGGGATTCCCCGCCCCACAGCCCGGTCGCCGCCGCGGCTTCCTGCTCCGAATGCCTCCGGTCCGCGCCGGCGGTGCCGCCGCCACCGCGGCCGCCACCAGCGGGGCCTGCGGATGCGGGCTCACGGCAAGGCCAGCGCCGTACGGATCAGGTTGAGCAGGAAACCCCGGACTTCGTCGCTGCGCAATATGAACACCAGCAGGCCGGCGAATCCGACTGCGGCCAACGTGGCGATGGCATATTCCGCCGTCGCCATCCCGGCTTCCGAGGCCATGAGACGCCTCCGGGTGCGCGCTTTGATGCGAGGCGCCGAACTGGCTCCCGGATAGATCTCCCGGACAGCTCCGTCTCCGCTGTCCTGGTACAGGGGCCGGGCCTCGCTGATGCTGTTTTGGTTCAGGGACATGGTTTTTCCTTTCTGGATACCGGCGGGATTGCCGGTTTATCCGACTGTTCCGTCTGCCGCGCAGGCGGGTAAGTGATGAATTCGCCCAAGTGGAAAAGCACTCGGCGTGCCGCTTTGTGGAGGAGCAGTGCCCGGTGGGCAGCGGCACGGCGGTCAGGCTCCGGAGGGCACCAGCGCCAGGAGCACGGGGACGACACCCAGGCAGATGAACGCCGGGAGGGAGCAGAGGCCCAAGGGAATCACGAGCTTGACGCTGAGCGATGCGGCGCGCTTTTCGGCGGCACGGAACCGTTCACGCCTCATTCTGGCGGCCTGGGCATAGAGAATGGCCGAGGACGGCGCACCCGTCAGCGCGGCGAATCCCAAGGCGTCGCGAAGGGCAAGTATCTCGGGCGAGCGTGACTCAGAACTCCGCCATGCGGTATCCCAGTCAGCTCCGATGGCCATGGCCCCCACGACGGGCCTTAGGGAGCGGCTGTACTCGGGCGAAGCCGCGGCTGCCACCAATTCCAGAGACCGTCCGATCCCTGATCCGGCGTCGAGCATGGCCGCGACCAGCTCCAGCATCATCGCGGTGTCACGCAGGCCGGTCCCTTGCCCGGTGGGAGCGGGCCTTCCGGACGCCCCGCCATGTGTCCCAGTATTCAGAATCAGTCCGTTTCCGCTGAGAAGGCGCCTACGCGTGCGTGAATGACCCGTAAAGGCGAGCGCCGCAGCAGCAGCCAACACCATGGCGGTGATCGCAGCTGAAAGAATCGCCCCGGTCATGTGACGGGACCCGTCGTGCCAGGATGTCGTGACGCTATTGCCGCGTCAAATGGGGGCGGCGCCGGGGCCGGAATATGTCTCCGGCCGGGTCTTCGCGCCAGCCACGGGACTGTAGCCGGGCACCGTCCTGCCGTTTGCTCGTCGCGTCGTAGCCCGCTCATGGCACTCCTGCTCCTGCCGCGGCCCGCACGAGCCTGGCCGACCACAGCCTGCCGGCAACGGTGAGGACGATGCCTGCAACAAGTGCCGCAACGCCGATCGGCGTTCCGAGCAGCATCGCCAGCGGATCCACGCCAAGGCAGAACCCCAGCCCGAGTCCGAGCAAGGGAAGCCACGTCAGCAGCGTAACTGTCGCTTTGGGGCTGGCGAGGGCAGTCTGGCGGGCTGCCTCGGCGTCGTCCTCCACCTCGAGCTGTGCCGCGAAGCGGGTCAGCACGTCCGCCAGCGGACAGCCGCTGGCCTCAGCGATATCGAAGCAGGCGGCCAGCTCCTGCCAGATCCGCGGCTCGCGGCTGCCGGCAGCGTGGCCGGATGTCGCCGCGGCAAAACGAACGGCCTCGGCCACGGGCGAGCCGCGCATTGCCGCCCCACGGGCAGCAGCCAGGACCGCCGCGGAGCCGGGACTGAGCCGCGGCCTGGCGGGAGCTCCGTCGGCGGGACCGGAGCCTCCGTACACCAGGCACAGTTCGTCCCACAGACGGGCCGGAGTCCGCCCGCCCTTCAGCAGGGCAGCAAGCTGCTGGACAACTACTGTGAGGGACACCGCGGCGACCTTGCGCCGGCGGCTGAGGCCCAGGCTTCGGCCACTGCGGCCAGTCATTGAAAAGTCCTGACCATCCCAGGCGCCGCGGCCGTTCCATCGGCGATGGTACTGGGACGGCGCGCCGTCGGGAGGAAATCCTTGGGTGGTCGGGGACCCGGTGTTTGCCCAGCCTCTCGCTCCTCCCCTGCTCCGGGCGGCCCGGCTCCCGGCGGCGCTCCCGGCGAAGGCTCTGCGGACCCTGCGCCGCAACCCGTGCGGTGGCCGCAGGATCAACCAGAGGGCAATGGCCATCACACCAATGAGAACGGCGGTCACGCCGCAGCCCCCTTTGTTCCGAGCTCCTCTTCCGTTTCCCGCTCTGGGTCACGCGGCAGAACCCACGCCGCCTGCGGCTGCGCCTGCTGTGCCTGCGTTTGTTCGTGAGCCTGGGGTGCCAGCCGGGGATCCATGCCAAGGCGGCGGGCCAGGCCCTCCCACGCCGGGCCCGCCACGAGCTGTCCGCCCGAGTTCTCCAAGGCCACGGCCACGCCAAGTTCGCCGGACGCCTCCGTGATGACACCCACGCAGGCCACGTACCGTCCGTGCCGGGATCTGGCCACATGCACTACGGCGTCCACCGCGCTGGCGACCTGCAACCGGACAGCGTCCTGTCCCAGCCCCGCCAGCGCCCCGAGCGCAGTAAGCCGCGCAGGCACGGCGCCGGCTGCGTTGGCATGGATGGTCCCGCCGCCGCCGGTATGTCCGGTGTTCATCGCGGTCAGGAGTTCCCGCACCTCAGCACCGCGGCATTCCCCCACCACTAGCCGATCCGGACGCATCCTCAGCGCCTGGCGCACCAGCTCACCCAGATCCACCGCGCCGCCGCCTTCCAGGTTGCCGTGGCGCGATTCAAGCTGGACAACATGCGGGTGGACCGGGTTCAGCTCGGCAGCGTCCTCGATGAGGACCAGCCGTTCACCGGGATGACAGAGTCCCAGCAGCGTGGAGAGCAACGTGGTTTTACCTGACCCTGTGGCACCGCTGACAAGAAAGCTCAGCCGCTGCGCCACCATGTTCGCCAGCACAGACTGCACCAGGGGGCCGAACATCCCGCCCTCCCGGAGCTCGTCCATGGAAAAAACCTGTTCGCGCCGGATCCTGACGCTCAGGAGCGTCCCGGATGCGGAGATGGGAGGCAGGACTGCATGCACGCGGTAGCCGCCCTCGAGCCGGACGTCCACGCAGGGCGATCCGTCGTCCAGGCGCCGTCCGCCGGCCGCGACCAGCCTGGCCGCCAAGGCCCGGACCTGCGCTTCGCCAGCGAAGACCACCGGTGCCCGCTCGATCCCCCTGCCGCGGTCGAGCCACACGGAGCCGGGCGAGTTGACGAATATGTCCGTCACCGACGGATCCCTGACCAGCTGCTGCAGGGGCCCGAGGCCGTTTAGTTCGGCGCTGATCCGTTCGACGGCTGCGAGGGATCCGGCCGTGCCGAGCAATTTGCCGGTGGCCTGGACCGCGGCCGCCACGCGCGAAGGGGTGACCGGCCCGGCGTCGGCCATGACGGATTCGCGAACGGTTTCCAACAGCCCCGCGTCCAGAACCCTCGCCGCCCTCCGCCGGCCGGCGCTCTCCGTCAGGCCGGCGCCTGCGTCAGCGCCGGCTCGCTTTCCGAAGCTTGGTTCCGGGACTCCCGAGTGTGCACTCACCGGATGTCCCCGGCCAGCAGCTCATCGTCGAGCAGGTCCAGCACCGTCGCCGCGAAACGCCGCACGCTCTTACGCTTGCCGTGTTCCAGAAGACGACCGAGTTCGGCGGCCGCAGCGGTGCCACGCACTTCCGGCATCCGGCCGTGCAGCGGAAGCCCCACGGACTCCGCAATCAGGGCGCCGTCCAGCGCGACGCCGGTTTTGCCCCGGACAAGCAGCGCCGACTCCACCGGCGGAAGCTCCTGCAACAGCCGGGCAGCAGCGACAGCCGCCTTCAACTGGGCCGGGACCACAATCAGCAGCCGGTCGCAGTCCCAGGCAAATGTCCGCAAGGGTTCGGCATTCCGACCGATATCGACGATGACCAGCTCGTAGCCCCGCCGTGCGGCGTCGAGCACGCCGCCGACGCTGGCCGAATCGACGGCCGGCGGCCTTTCCCTGGTGCCGGGCCACGACAGGAACGAAAACCCGCCGGCCAAGGGCAGCGCGTCAGCTAGCTGCTCGGGATCGATGCTGCCACTGGCATCTGAAAGGTCCGGCCAGCGGAGGCCCGGCGACTCTTCGGCCGCCAGGGCAAGTTCGAGCCCGCCGCCCCAAGGATCGGCGTCCACGAGCAGGACCCGTGCGCTGAGGCCAGCCGCTGCCTGGGCGAGCCAGATCGCCGCCGTGGTGGCGCCTGCGCCTCCGCAACCTCCGGTGACTCCCAGGACAACCCCTCCGGCCTCGGGTGCCCGTGAGCGGCTGAGGTATTCGGCGAGCCAGGCCGCGGCGTCCGGGAGGACGGCCACGCGCTGTGCGCCCAGGGCTGCTCCGAGGTGCCACAAAGCGTCCCCTTCTCCGCTCAGACCAACGAGAACGGCAGGTGCGCGGCGGCGCGGGGGCAGTTCGCGGATATCGCTGCCCACCAGCACCGCCGCGGCAGAGTCCCAATACGGGGAAGCCTCCGCGACGCCGGCCGCCACGCGCAGGCGGCCTCCGGCAGCCGCCACGATCCGCTCCACCTCGGCCCGGAGAAAATCGAAGGCGGTGACCAGCAGTACCTCGTTCGCCTCGGCGGGAAGCCAGGGGTCCGGGCCACGGCCGCTCTGCCGGATCCTCGCCGCTCGTTCGGCAGCTGAGGCTGGCCGGACGACCGGAGAGCGCCCGGCCGTCCGGTCCGGCGCCCCGCCCGCCGTGCGCTGTGCGGGGATGCCGGGACCGTCCGTCCGGGCCGCGGGAACGATATCCGGCTCGGACGCGCTTTCCTGATTCCGTGCGTGATGCCTGCTCATGCACACACTCTGCCCAAGAGATCACCGGCCGGTCAGTGTCGGAGCGTTCTATGTGGACAACCGGTCGGCGCGGGGGGTCGGCGCGGGGGGGCAGGGGCAAGACATGTCCTCCACAGGGCGGCCGATCCCGTCCGGATCGGGTCCACGGCGTACCGCCGGAAGGCCGGAAAGCGAGGCTGCTCAGAACAGCAAGCGTGGCAAGGCAGAATTGATGCATGTATCTGTTGCTCGCCGCCCACGCTGACGGCGCAGTCATACAGGAGCTCACCGCCGCCGGCCTGCCGAATCCCGGCAATCCGGAACCGCGGATCATCAGCCGAAACCCCGCTGCAGAAGCCTCCGAAACCACCCACGCCAGCGGAACCGGGCTCGCCGCCGTCGTGCGTGAACTCGAAAAGCGGCGGCCGCGCTGGATCTGGCACCGGACGCAGGACTGGTACCCGGCACTGCTGCAGGCCGGCGTCGAACTGGAGCGCTGCTACGATCTCGCGCTGTGCGGCGCCATCCTGGCGCATTCGGAGTTCACGGCGCACACGTCCTATGCGAAAAACGCCGAGAAACTGACGCAGGATGACGACCTCCAGCCGCCGCGCGCGCTTCAGCCGCCGCCTCCCCCTGCCGACCAGGGCGCGCTCTTCGACAACCCGGCCCGGGGACCCGGACCGCGACATACCCTCGGGGAGCTCCGCGCCGAATACGCCGCCCAGCAGGAGGCGCTGGGCGGCGCGAGCGCCGACGGCAACCGGAGGCAGCGGCTCCAGCTCCTGCTCGCCGCCGAATCGGCCGGGGCCATGATCGCCGCCGAAATGCAGCATGCAGGCGTGCCCTGGCGGGAGGAACTGCACCAGCAGATTCTCGCCGACTACCTGGGCCCCCGCCCGCCGCTCGGACACCGGCCCGCCAAGCTTGAGGCGCTCAACACCGAACTCCGGCGGCTCCTGAACTCGCCAAGCCTGAATCCGGATTCCCCGCAGGAACTCATGCGCGCCCTTCACCGGAACGGGATCGAGGTGAAGTCCACCAGGCAGTGGGAGCTGAAGGGGTCCAGCCATCCGGCCATCGAGCCCCTTCTGGCGTACAAGAAACTCTCGCGGCTGCACACCGCGAACGGGTGGGCGTGGCTGGATGCCTGGGTGAAAAACGGCCGGTTCCAGCCCGAATACGTGGTGGGCGGCGTCGTATCGGGGCGCTGGGCGTCACGCGGTGGCGGCGCGCTGCAGATCCCCCGCCAGATCCGCGGCGCCGTGCACGCCGACCCCGGCCACAAACTGATCGTCGCGGACGCCTCCCAACTCGAGCCGCGTGTTCTGGTTGCCCTCGCCCAGGATTCCACTATGGCCGAGGCGGCCCGTGACCAGGACCTCTACGCGGGCATCGCCGCCAAGGGATTCGGCGGCGACCGCGGCAAGGCCAAGATGGCCCTGCTCGGCGCCATGTATGGCGCCACCTCCGGCGAAGCAGGCCGGCTCATGCCGCAGCTTGTGCGGACGTACCCGCGCGCCGTCGGCTTCGTGGAGCGGGCCGCCCGCGACGGCGAGGCCGGGAAGACGGTCACCTCCCGTCTGGGCCGCAGCAGCCCGCCCCCGTCCGAGCGGTGGCTCCTCAGCCAGCGGTCCACCTCGGCGGAAGAGCAGCGGCGCGCGGATTCCATCGCACGTTCGCGGGGGCGGTTCACGCGCAACTTCGTGGTGCAGGGCTCCGCGGCGGACTGGGCCGCCTGCTGGCTGGCGGAATTACGACGGCGGCTGCGTACCTTGCGCGCCGACGGCTCCGCTTCCGGGGAGCTCGTCTTCTTCCTGCACGATGAGGTGATGGTGCATGCCCCAGAGGCCGCCGTCGATGCATGCATCAGGGCGATCGAGGAAGCCGCCAACGCCGCGAAGGAACTCCTCTTCGGCCCGATTCCGGTGGAATTCCCGGTCAGCGTGGCCGTGGTGGATTCCTACGACAACGCGAAGTAGCGGCGCAGGGCGTGAGGGTAGCCGCTCAACGGCGGGAATTAAAGTCACATCCGCCGCTACGGACACGGACCGTTGAACGGAGTAACGTACCCGCTAGTAGCTCGCCCCCTGTGGCACATGACACTAGGCTCGGAGGTGGCCGGGCAGTGGCAGAATCGTTGGCCCGGCAGGTGCGATGAAGCATTACCAGGGGGTTCCACGCCAATGGCGGGCAGGTTTGAAATACACCAGGACGACGAGCAGTCCTACAAATTCCGGCTCGTAGACGGGGACGGCAACGTGGTGGCCGTGTCACCGCGGTTTAAGACCGTTTCCGGGGTTGTCGACGGGATCAACGCGATGCGGGAAAACGCCGCAACGGGACTCGTGGTAGACCTGCGGAGACCGCAGCCCCAAGGCTAGCGAGGGCTAAAGTTCCAGCTGGTGCAGCCGGGTCCGGTCCCACGGTACGGCCCACCCGAGCTGGTCGAACAGTTCGTTCAGGATCATGCCGGTAAAGCCCCAGACCACCACTTCCTTCACGGTGAAGGCCGGACTCTGGAAGGTCTGGTTCATCCGGGTGACGGTGGCCATCGCCCGGTTTTCCGGGTCCAGCAGGTCCCGGACCGGAACCCGGAAAACCTGGGCGGACTCGCCGTAGTCCACCACCCGGACGGGCGACGGCGAAGCCCACCAGCCGAGGACAGGCGTCACGAGGTAGTTGCCGCGGGGCAGCGCCAGTTCGGGCAGGACCCCGAGCACCTCCACTCCGCCCGGATCCACGCCGGTCTCCTCCTCCGCCTCGCGCAGCGCCGCCGCAACGGGTGACTCGTCCGGATCGATGCCGCCGCCGGGAAACGCCACCTGACCGGGATGGTCGTCCAGCGTGTGCGCGCGCTCAAGGAGCAGGACGTCCAGGTCCGCGGCAACCAGCGGTTTTCCCGAGGCCGCCGGGACGTCGTCCAGCGCTCCGAACAGGATGAGCACGGCGGCCTTCCGTGCCACTGACGCGTCCACGGTGAGGGTCCGCCAGTAGGGGTTCCGGGCCGGGCCGGTTCCTGCGTTGATGGAGTCGACGAGGTCCACCAGGTCCTGGCGGGCAGTCACGGGGACCTCCGCTGGGATTCCATCCGGATTTCGGCGGCGCGGTGCGTCTCGGCCAGGAGTTTGCCGAGGAGCTCCTCGTTTCCCGGCGCAAGCTCATACTTCAGAAGCTTCGCGGCTTTGGCCGGGTCCGTTTCGCCCAGGCCAAAGCTGGGACACCAGTTGGCCACGGCGCAGGCGCCGCAGGCAGGCTTCCGGGAATGGCAGACCCGCCGACCGTGGAACACCACGCGGTGGGACAGCATGGTCCAGTCCCTAGGCTCGAAGAGCTCGGCCACGTCGGATTCGATGCGAACGGGATCGTCGGACCCGGTCCAGCCGAAGCGCCGCGCCAGGCGTCCGAAGTGCGTGTCAACGGTGATGCCGGGAATGCCGAAGGCATTTCCCAGCACCACGTTCGCGGTTTTCCGTCCGACGCCGGGAAGCGTCACCAGATCTTCCAGCCGGCCGGGGACCACGCCGTCGAACTCGTCCACGAGCCGGTTCGCGAGGGCCAAAAGGTTTTTCGTCTTGGCCCTGAAGAAGCCGGTCGGCTTGATGATCGCCTCCAGCTCCGCGGCGTCGGCCTCGGCCATGGCCCGCGCATCGGGGTAGCGGGCGAAAAGCAACGGCGTGATGAGGTTGACGGTCACGTCGGTGGTTTGCGCGGACAGCACCGTGGCCACCAGGAGCTCAAACGGGTTCCGGAAGTCGAGCTCGGCGTGGGCATAGGGGTACTGCTCGGCAAGGGCCCGGTTGATTCGCCGGGCACGCCGCTTGATCGCCAGCGCTGACTCGCCGGACCGGGGCCCGGCACCTTCGGAGGCGGCCACGGGAGGCCGGCTAGCCGCGCTCGATGTTGCTGAGATCGCGCAGGACGCCCACGCGGCCGTCCGTGTGCTGGACCAGGAACTCGTCGCCCCGGTCCTCGAGCGCCAGCACCCAGCCGCCGGGCTCGATCCCGAACAGGGGTGCGCCCGTGCGCTCATCCACGGCCGTCCGGTGCTGCGCCACCGCGAACCAGAATGCCTCGTGGACCGGCTGCTCTTCGGCCTCCTCGGGCCGGCTTGCGGGATCGACCGTGGCGCCGATCGGCTCCTGCGACTTCACCTGCTCCTGCGGCTTCACCTGCTGATGGACGGCGGTGGCAGGAGTGGCCGACGCCGCCGAATGCGGCATGGCGCCGGTGGCGGCATCAGTGGCCGCGGGCCGGTTCCCTGTCGCCGTCCCGGCTCCGGCGGCTGCAGCAGCGGTGACCGGGGTGCCGTCCAGCTGCGTCACTTCGGCGGCCGGCGCTGCCGGTTCGGCTGCCGCAGGCCGGGCGGCGGCCGGCGCCTCTGCGGAAGGCACGACGGCGGCAGGTCGGGCGGCGGCCGGCGCTTCTGCGGAAGGCACGACGGCGGCAGGTCCCGTTTCGGGGGACGCTGCGGCGCTGCTGGCTGCATTCGCGGCGGGCCAGGCACCAGCGGACGGGGTAAGTCCGGCACCTGCAATGCCGGCACCGGCGGCCGCGCCCCCGGCCGTTGCAGCGCCGGCTGTTGGAGCGCCCGCGGATGCGGCGCCGGCGGTCGGTGTACCGGCCGTCGGGGCGGCGGTTCCCGGTGCATGGGCAGCGGCCTGGCCGCCGAACTTGTGGCCGCCAAAAATCCGGCCGGCTGCCTTATGGCCGCCCGCCGTCGGGCTCTGTTCAGCTGACTTGCCCTGCTCGGCTGGTTTGCCCTGCTCAGTTGGCTTGGCCGGTTTGGGTGCCTTCGGTGTCCGGACGGGTACGGCGGACTCGCGGGCGGTGATGTGGGCCGGCACTTCGGCCCGGTCCAGGAAGTCCCCGGCGAAAAAGGGGATGAACCTGGCCAGTACCGTGGCGGCAAACAGCACCAGCGCGCCGATGAGGGCCACGAGCAGGCTGGGCGTGAACGCCCCTGCAACGGAAAGGAAGAAGAAAGCCACGGCAAAGGATGCCACCACCGAGCCGAACTGATCGACAGACAGCGAGCCGATCCGGACCTTCGTCTCCGGAGCCAGCCGGCGGGCCACAAACAGCGCCGCAAGGATGAGGGGCAGCACGATCCCCAGCCCCAGGAAGAACAAGCTCCCCAGGTTCCACAGGTTGTAGCGGACGGCGAACATCGGAATCAGCGATGCGATGAAGAGAATCAGCGTGGCCCCGAAAACGGTCAGGTCACGGACGGTAAACGGACCAAGGACCGCAACGTTCCGCACCCCGGGCCCCCTGCCGCCAGCGGAAGCATTGGACGGAGAAGCAGCGGAGTTCGCGAACGCCCCGCCCTGCGGTTTCATGAAGCGGACGTCGCTACCGGCGGCCGGCGCAACATCCCGCGGCGTGTCCCGGTGTCCGGTTGAATCCTTCTCGGCTCCGGCCTGCGCGGCGGAACCCTGCCCGGCTGGTACCTGCTGACCCAGGTCACGCGGGGCCGGACCCTGCTGACCGGAATCCCCCTGGCCCGGACCCGTTTGACCTAGACCCGGCTGGCCGTGGCTTTGCTGATTCATACTGTTCTCCTTAGCGTGGCGGCATCCGGGCGGCTGTCCAATGCCCGGCGACGCCTAACGGCCGGCGGGCCAGACCTCAAACGGTCAGGCTGCCTCCGGCCTCTGTCACGAGTCCATCTCAGCCTAGCCAAGTGCATGGATGATCACTAGCTGACGGGCCGCGGCGGGGCGCCCCCGGCACGCCGTTCCGGCCACACCCCCGCACGGACGCCGCGTACGCAGGGCAACCATTCGTCGCTAATAACGCACCGTTCACTGTTCACTATGTGACGCGGCACACGTGGCTGAACCCGAAGGGGCTAGTCTGTTTTCGGAACAGCTCTTTGCGGTATGTCCGCGATCGGCCGCTGCCCGGCGCCGCGCACAGCGGCAGGGTGACAGCCGGGGCCGGCGCATCCCGCGCTGCAAAGATCGATGAATGATGAGGTTCACCATGTCCCAGGACACTCCCGGCTCGACGGCCACCGCCGCCGCCACCAGCCAGCAGGGCGATGCACTTGAAAACCTGCTGCACGAGAACCGCAAGTTTGCCCCGACCGCGGACTTCGCCGCCAACGCCGTCGTTGGCGCGGAAGCCTACGCCGAGGCCGATGCCGACCGCCCCGCCTTCTGGGCAAAGCAGGCGCGCGAACTGCTGACGTGGAACAAGGACTTCACGCAGGCGCTCGACTGGTCCAACCCGCCGTTCGCGAAGTGGTTCGTCGGCGGCGAGGTCAACGCCGCCTACAACGCCCTGGACCGGCACGTGGAGAACGGGCTCGGCGACCGCGTGGCCATCTATTTCGAAGGCGAACCCGGCGATTCCCGCTCCTACACCTACGCCGAGCTGACCGATGAAGTAAAAAGGGCCGCCAACGCGTTCGAGTCCCTCGGTGTTGCCAAGGGTGACCGCGTGGCCGTTTACCTGCCCATGATTCCGGAGGCCGTGATCACGCTGCTGGCCTGCGCCCGGATCGGGGCAGTGCATTCGGTGGTGTTCGGCGGCTTCTCCTCTGACGCCCTGCGGTCCCGGATCGAGGACGCCGAAGCCAAGCTGGTGGTCACCGCCGACGGCACCTACCGGCGCGGCAAGCCCAGCGCCCTGAAGTCCGCCGTGGACCAGGCCCTGGCCGCGGACGGGCACAGCGTGCAGAACGTGGTGGTGGTCAAGCGCAACGGCCAGGATGTGGACTGGCACGAGGGCCGGGACCACTGGTGGGCCGACACCGTCGGGGCGGCCTCCACCGAACACACCGCCGTGGGCCACGATTCCGAACACCCGCTGTTCATCCTCTACACCTCCGGCACCACCGGAAAGCCCAAGGGCATCCTGCACACCACCGGCGGGTTCCTCACCCAGACCGCGTACACCCACAAGGCCGTGTTCGACCTGCACCCGGAAACGGACGTCTACTGGTGCACGGCCGACGTCGGCTGGGTCACCGGCCACTCCTATGTCGCGTACGCGCCGCTCATCAACGGCGCCACGCAGGTCATGTACGAGGGCACGCCCGATTCCCCGCACCAGGGCCGCTGGTGGGAGATCGTCCAGAAGTACAAGGTCTCCATCCTCTACACCGCCCCCACGGCCATCCGGACGTTCATGAAGTGGGGCCGGGACATCCCCGACAAGTACGATCTCTCCTCCATCCGGGTCCTGGGCTCGGTGGGCGAACCCATCAACCCCGAGGCCTGGATGTGGTACCGCGAGGTCATCGGCGGGAACAACGCACCCATCGTGGACACCTGGTGGCAGACCGAAACCGGGGCCCAGATGATCGCCCCGCTGCCCGGCGTCACGGCCACAAAGCCCGGCTCGGCGCAGGTCCCGCTGCCCGGCATCGCCGTGGACGTCGTGGACGAGAACGGCGCGTCGGTGCCGAACGGCCACGGCGGCTTCCTGGTGATCCGCGAACCCTGGCCGGCCATGCTGCGCGGCATCTGGGGCGACCCCGAGCGCTTCAAGGAAACCTACTGGTCCCGGTTCGAGACCATGTACTTCGCCGGTGACGGCGCCAAGAAGGACGAGGACGGCGACATCTGGCTCCTGGGCCGCGTGGACGACGTCATGAACATCTCCGGCCACCGCCTCTCCACCACGGAGATCGAGTCCGCCCTGGTGAGCCACCCGGCCGTGGCGGAGGCCGCCGTCGTCGGAGCCGCGGACGAAACCACCGGCCAGGCCGTGGTGGCGTTCGTCATCCTGCGCGGCGACGCCGTGGACTCCGGCGACGAAATCGTCCAGGACCTCCGCAACCACGTGGGCAAGGAGATCGGCCCCATCGCCAAACCCAAGACCATCCTGGTGGTGCCCGAACTGCCCAAGACCCGCTCCGGCAAGATCATGCGCCGCCTGCTCAAGGACGTCGCCGAAGGACGCGACACCGGAGACGCCACCACCCTGGCCGACAACACCGTCATGGCCCAGATCGCGGCTTCACTGAAGAAATAAGCACAAAACCGCACTTTGCAGGGCCCGGCCGCACGCAGCAGCCGGGCCCTGCCCGCGCCTGCCCGTCGGGCTGCCCACCGACTTTTCATCGGCACGGATAAATGTTGCTTTTCGATCTTTCCTGTTCTCTTTTGCGAGGTTATAGTCATTCCTATGTGAGGTGCCTCACAACCAGCTGAATTTCAAGGGAGAGATCATGGCAGCACACACAGCACCGTCCCTCACCGCCGGCCCGGGCCGACGCACAATCCTGAAGACCATGGGCGTGGGTGTTGCCGGGCTGGCCGGCGTGCCGCTGCTGGCAGCCTGCACCGGGGGCACCGGCCCCTCCGGCGGAGGCACTGATTCCTCGGGACTCACTTTCGGCTCAGGGTCCTCCGACGAGGTTCCCAAGAAGGCCTACCAGGCAGTGACCGACGCCTTCACGAAAAAGACGGGCAAGACCGTTAACACCAACGTGGTGCCGCACAACGACTTCCAGAACAAGATCAACTCCTACCTGCAGGGCTCGCCGGACGACACGTTCACCTGGTTCGCGGGCTACCGGATGCAGTTCTACGCCGGCAAGGGCCTCCTCGCTCCCGTCGATGATGTCTGGGAGAAGATCGGCGGAAATTTCTCGGATGCCCTGAAGAAAGCCTCCACCGGCCCTGACGGCAAGATGTACTTCGTGCCGAACTACAACTACCCGTGGGGTTTCTTCTACCGCAAGAGCCTCTGGGCGGAGAAGGGCTACGAGGTTCCGGAAAATTTCGATGCCCTCAAGACGCTGGCGGCCAAGATGAAGGCCGACGGTATCATCCCGATCGGCTTTGCCGACAAGGACGGCTGGCCGGCCATGGGCACGTTCGACTACATCAACATGCGGCTCAACGGCTACCAGTTCCACGTGGACCTCTGTTCACACAAGGAATCCTGGGACCAGCCGAAGGTGACCGAGGTGTTCACCACGTGGTCCGCGCTGCTTCCCTTCCAGGACCCGGCAGCGCTGGGCCAGACCTGGCAGGACGCGGCCAAGTCACTGGCGGCCAAGAAGACCGGCATGTACCTGCTCGGCTCCTTCGTCACCCAGCAGTTCACGGATCCCGCCGTGCTCAAGGACATCGACTTCTTCCCGTTCCCGGAGATCGCCACTGAAGGCCGCGACGCTGTCGAAGCCCCCATCGACGGCCTGCTCCTGTCCAAAAAAGGCGGCGAGAACTCGGCGGCGCGCCAGTTCATGGAATTCATCGGCACGCCCGAGGCCCAGGACGCCTACGCCGCCGTGGACCCCTCCAACATCGCCACCGCCAAGGGCGCGGACACTTCCAAATTCAGCGAGCTGAACAAGAAATGTGCCGAGACCATCGCCAACGCCAAGTCCATCAGCCAGTTCTTCGACCGTGACGCCCTTCCCGCCATGGCCAACAACGTCATGATTCCCGCCCTGCAGACCTTCCTCAAGGACGGCAAGATGGACGTCAAAAACCTCGAGGCCCAGGCCAAGACCCTCTACGCGGCCCAGTAGCAGGGGACCGTCATGAGCACTACAGCAAGAGACCTGGTCCCACCGGAATCCAGGGCACCGTCCGGAGCGCAGGCCAAGGGCGTCAAAAGCGGGAAGGTCCGGCGGCTTTCCAAACGGGACAAGATCGTCCTGACCCTGATGGTCGGCATTCCGACGCTCATCCAGCTCGTTTTTGTCTGGCTGCCCACCCTGATGTCCATCGCCCTGAGCTTCACGCGCTGGAACGGACTGGCCTTGACCGACATCAGGCCGGCAGGCCTCGGTAACTACCAGTACATCTCGCAGGACTACCCGCCGTTCTGGCCGGCCATGCAGCACAACCTGCTCTGGCTTGCGTTCCTGGCCCTCGTGGCCACGCCGCTGGGACTCCTGCTGGCTGTGCTGTTGGACCAGCAGATCCGCGGCAGCAAAATCTACCAGAGCATTTTCTTCGCTCCCGTAATGCTGTCCCTGGCCTTGATCGGCATCATCTGGCAGCTCTTCTACCAGCGGGACAACGGCCTGCTGAACTTCCTGCTGGGCACGTCCGGCACCCCGCAGGCCGTTGACTGGTTCGGTGACTCCTCCGTCAACATCTGGGCAGCCCTGATCGCCGCCACCTGGCGCCATGCCGGCTACGTCATGCTGCTGTACCTGGCCGGCCTCAAGGGCGTCGACCCGAGCCTCAAGGAGGCCGCGGCGATCGATGGCGCGAACGCGGTGCAGACGTTCTTCCGGGTGGTTTTCCCGGCCATGCGCCCCATCAACGTGGTGATCGTCGTGATCACCATCATCGAGTCGCTGCGTGCGTTCGACGTCGTCTATGTCATCAACCGCGGCACCAACGGCCTGGAGCTGATCAGTGCCCTGGTGATCCAGAACCTGGTGGGAGAGGGGCAGGTGATCGGCGTCGGCTCAGCCCTTGCGGTGGTCCTGCTGGTGATCTCCCTGGTCCCCATCGTCTTCTACCTCAGCCGCACCTTCGGCAAGGAGAACAGAGCATGAGCACCACGGCCCGCGCAGGCGTTCCGTCCGTGGCGGAGCGCCGTTCCGGCAGCAAGCCAAAACGGCATTACGGAACCCACATCTTCCTCACGGTCATGGCCGTCATGTGGCTCATTCCGCTCGGATGGGCTCTCTTCACGGCCCTGCGGCCCATCGCCTCCACCAATGAATACGGCTACTTCAGCATCGCCGGAGACTTCAACTTCGACAACTTCGTCCAGGCCTGGACGCAGGGCGGCATCGCGAAGTACTTCTGGAACTCGGTGATCATCTCCGTTCCGGCGGTCCTGCTGGTGCTGTTCCTGGCATCCATGATGGCGTTCGCCGTCAGCCGGGTGAGCTGGAAGTTCAACGTCACGCTGCTCATCATGTTCACTGCCGGCAACCTGCTGCCGCCCCAGGTCCTGGCGGCGCCGCTGTTCGAGATGGCCAAGCATTTCGAAGTGCCGTACGCCTTCAGCGATTCCGGCAACATGCTGAACACGTACATCGCGGTCATCGCCGTGAACACGGCCTTCCAGATGGGCTTCTGCACGTTCGTCCTGTCCAACTACATGAAGGCGCTCTCCCCCGACCTGACCGAGGCCGCACTGGTGGACGGGGCGGGCATCTGGCGCCAGTACCGGGAGATCATCATGCCGCTGTGCCGGCCGGCCTTTGCCGCGCTCGGCACCTTGGAAGTCATCTTCATCTACAACGACTATTTCTGGCCCCTCATCTTCATCCAGAGCGGCGACAGGCTTCCCGTCACCACGGCCATCAACAACCTCCAGGGCGAATTCCTGAACGACTACAACCTGCTGGCGGCCGGAGCCGTGATCACCGTTATTCCGACGCTGATCGTCTACCTGCTCCTGCAGCGGCAGTTTGTTGCCGGGCTGACTCTTGGTTCCAGCAAGGGGTAAGCGAAGATGGCAGGAGCAGCCACGCCGCCGCCGTCACCGCTTGAGAGGATTCCGATGCTTCCCGCCGCCCGCCACCAGTCCATAGTGGATGCCGTCCAGCGCGAGCGCGTGGTCCGTGTCTCGGACCTCGCCCAGCTGCTGGGCGTGTCCCTCATGACCGTGCGCCGGGACATCGAAACGCTGGAGGAAAGCGGGCAGGTGGAGCGGATCCACGGTGGCGCCAAGCTGCCCGGCGACGCCAGCACCCACGAGCCCGGATTCGAACTCAAGTCCACCCAGCTGACGGCGCAGAAGCGCGCCATTGCCGTGGAGGCCGCCAGCATGGTGCATGAGGGCATGGCCGTGGCCCTCAGCGCGGGCACCACCACCTGGGCGCTGGCCAAGGAGCTCGTGAACGGCCCGCGGATCACCGTGGTGACCAACTCGATCCGTATCGCCGACCTCTTCCACCACGGTGCGGCGTCGGGCGGCCCGCGGCACAGCTCAACTGTGATCCTAATCGGCGGCGAGCGCACGCCGTCGGACGCGCTCGTGGGACCCATTGCCACCGCGGCGCTCAGGCAGTTGCACCTGGACCTGCTGTTCCTCGGCGTGCACGGCATGGACGCCGAGGCCGGCTACACAACCCCCAACCTTCTGGAAGCCGAAACCGACCGCGCCTTCGTGGCCGCCTCCCGCAAAGTAGTGGTCCTGGCCGACCACACCAAGTGGGGCACCCAGGGCATCAGCACCATCGCGGAACTCGAGGAAGCCGACGAGGTGATCAGTGATGCCGGCCTGTCCGGCGAAGCCCAGCGCATCCTCCGCGACCGGGTAAGCCGGCTGCGGCTCGTCTAGGCCGCGATCCCCTGAAACTTCGTCAGCCGCAGCCGCAGGACTGCCGGACCAGCAGCCGGGTCGGAAAGACCTGGTGCCGCGGCGGTTCGGCACGGTCGGTGCCGACAAGCGCGCGCACTGCGGCCTCCGCCATGGCGCGCACGGGCTGTTCAACAGTGGTCAGCGGCGGCCACGAATACTCAGCCTCCACCGAGCCGTCGAAGGATGCCAGCGCCACGTCGCCGGGCACGGCCAGTCCCGCTTCATGGAGGACCCGGAGTATGCCGATCGCCTGCATATCCGAGCTCGCAAAGATCGCCGTTGGCCGGTTCGCCGAGGCAAGGAGCCGCTTGCCGGCCGCGTACCCGCCGACCCGGGTGAACGCGCTGCGTGCGATCGGCCCTTCGGGCAGGCCGGCGTCCTTGAGGGCCCGCAGCCACCCGTCCTCACGGGCGTCCCCTTCGTTTCCCGTGGTGGTACCCATCGCCAGGCCGATGTTGGTGTGGCCGTGCCCGATCAGGTGCTCCACGGCGGTGCGGGCCCCTTCGGCCAGGTCCACGCCCACCGTGGTGAAGCCTGCGGACCTCTCGCTGTGGCTCAGAAGCACGGACGGTATCTCCGCAGCCTGCAGGTCAGCCAGGTCCGGGTCCAACAGCACACTCGCCAAAACCACCCCGTCCACCTGCCGGGCGGCGAGGTTCCGGATGTTCCGGCGCTCCTTGGCAAGGTTCCCGTCCGAATTCGTCAGGAAGAGCGCGAAGCCCAGCTCTGCCGCCGCGTCCTCCACGGCATGGGCCAGCAAGGAGAAGAAGGGGTTGCTGTTGTCCGGGATGATGAGGCCGATGGTCTCCGTTGAGCCCAGCTTTAGCGCCCTCGCCGCCGCGTTGGGCCGGTAGCCCAGGAGCCTGATGGCCTCCTGGACCCTGGCTTCCGTGGCTGGCGCTACCTTCTTGGGGCCTCCGTTCACAACGTAACTGACGACGGCGGTGCTCACCCCGGCGTACCGGGCAACATCCTTGCGGGTCACCTGGGTTCGCGGGGCGGGCACTGCCGGAGTCGTCATGGTGTCCATGCTAGCTACTGCGCCGCCGGGGCATCGCCGAAGTCGCGGATGGCCAGGCGTTCGCCGTTCTGCTGGGCCGAGGCATGGGCCACGATTCCGGGAAGCGTGAACCGAGCGGCCACCCAGGCGTTGACGGGCGGCAGCGTGCCGGTGTTGACCGCCGTCACGAAGTCGTCCACCAGGAACTGGTGGCTGCCTTCGTGGCCGGTCGGGGCTCCGAGGTATTCGTCCGGCAGCCGTCCGCGGTCGTGCACCGGGGCAAGCCCGGAGATGAAGGCGTCGCGCAGTTCGGGGGCAACGCCGGCCAGCGAGGGATCATCCAGCGGGATGCTGGGCCGGGTTTCCACCTGGTCCGAGATGTCGTGGACGTTTTCCTTGTCCTGCCACACCGTCACCGTCGCGATCTGCTCGAAGCTGGCCTCGGTGCCGAAAAAGCGGAATCGGGACTCACGGATGTGGGACGGGTAGCCAACCCGGCGCATTTCGTTGGTGCGCATCGCACCGCCGTCGTTCAGTTCGAACAGCGCCGTGGCGTTGGAGAAGTCGTTGCCGAACATGCTCACGTCCTTGTCGAACACGCCGTCCCCGCGGTCGTCCTTGACGCCGATGCAGCTGACGCTGACCGCGTGCGACGGCAGCACCCCCAGGACGCCGCCGATGGCATGGGTGGGGTAGAGCATGGGCGGGTAGCTGGCGGTCTCCTTCCAGCGGTCGCCGCCGCTGTACTGGTAGGCATCATAGAAGCCGAGGTCCATGTCGTGGACGTAGTCGCCTTCGCTGTAGAAGATCCGGCCGAATTTGCCGGCGGCATGCTCGTTGCGGGCATAGACGGTGGCCGGGTTGTAGTAGCTGGTCTCCCCCATGGCGTAGACGAGCCCGGTTTCCTTCACGGCCTCGATGATGCGTTCGATCTCCTCTTCGGAAACCGCCATGGGCACTGCCGAGTAGACGTGCTTGCCGGCGCGCAGCGCCTGCTCCACGAGCGGCCCGTGGGTCCAGCGCTGCGTGAAGATGGCGACGGCGTCGACGTCGGACGCCAGCAGTTCCTCGAAGCTGTCCATGGTTCCGTCGAGCCCCCACGTTGCTTGGGCGGCCGCGGCCCGTTCCGGCCGTTCGTCGACGACGTAGACCTCCGTGACTCCCGGGTGGAGCTTAAAAAGATGGGCGAAATGGCCGCCGAACTGTCCGACGCCGACGACTCCGATTGAAAACGCCATTGTTTACCTTTCCCTGGCTGGCCCGCAGGTCCGGGCGCGAATGGCCCTAAGTGGGCTTGTTGAGAGTCTTGCACTGCAATCTACTCGAGTCAACGAATTAGCCAAGTGGAAACGTAACTTTCAATGCTTGCGGGAAGAAAAGCTTGCCACTCGGAATCTACTCGTGTAGATTCTCATTCAGTTGTTACCCACATCACAGTCAGGAAAGGGTCGAAGATGACCACCCTTACCAAGCAGCAACAGGACCCGGCAGCCCGGGTCGGACTCCCCAAGGCAGGGAAGCCCGCCCGCAGGAGCCTTACCAACCGCCTCGGCGACCTGAAGGTCGCCCTGTTCTTCATCTTCCCGGCGATGATCGGCTTTGTTCTCTTCTATTTGGTCCCCACCATCCGGGGCGTCTACCTCAGCTTCACCGAGTACAGCATCCTGGGTGACCCCACCTGGATCGGCATCAAGAACTACACCGCCATGCTCGGCGATGAACTGTTCTGGAACGCCATGGCAGTCACCGTCCAGTACGTCGGCCTGAACATCGGCTTCCAGACCGTCATCGCCCTTGGACTGGCCCTCCTCATGCACCGCGTCGCAAAGTCCACATTCATCCGCGGCGCTTTGCTGCTGCCCTTCCTGGTGGCGAATGTGATCGTCGCGCTGCTGTGGTTCTGGATGCTCGACTACCAGATGGGCATCGTCAACGAAATCATCAGCTGGATGGGCCTGCCCCGCATCGCCTTCTTCGGCAGCGAGCAATGGGCCATTCCCACCATCGCCGCCGTCAACGTATGGCGCCACATGGGCTACACCGCCCTCCTGATCTTTGCCGGCCTGCAGTCCATCCCCAACCACGTCTACGAGGTTGCATCACTAGACGGCGCCTCCCCCACCCGGACGTTCTGGAGCATCACCATGCCGCTCCTGCGCCCCGTCATGGTGCTGGTGCTGGTGGTCACCGTGATCGGGTCCTTCCAGGTGTTCGACACCGTGGCAGTGACTACGGGCGGTGGCCCGGTCAACGCCTCCCGCGTCATCCAGATGTACATCTACCAAAAGGCCTTCGGCGAATCGGACTTCGGCTACGCATCGGCACTGTCCGTCATTCTCTTCCTCATTCTTGCCCTGGTGGCCTTCGTGCAAATGAAGTTCCTCAAGGGCAACGAATCGGATCTGGACTAAGGAACCCCAGCCATGAGCACCTCTACACTCACCCGCAAGAAGTCCCTAAATACCGTTCCCGCCAAGAAGCCGGTCAACTGGCGGCGCGTCGGAGCCTGGGCCCTGGTGGCCATCGCCGTAGCCGTCACCGTTGCACCCTTCCTGTGGATGCTGCGCACCGCGTTGTCCAGCAACGCCTCGCTGGCATCCAACGCCGGCAACCTGCTGCCCGCGGACTTCAGCCTCGGCGCCTTCAAGAGGGTCCTCGGGATGCAGAGCCCGGAAGAGGCCATCGCCGAGGGAGGCTCGGGAGCCGCCATCAACTTCTGGCTGTACCTCCGGAACTCGGTGATCTTCGCCAGCGTCACCACCGCCGGGCAGGTCTTCTTCAGCGCGATGGCAGCCTACGCGTTCTCCCGGCTCCGCTGGCCCGGACGGAACGCCGTGTTCGCCCTGTTCCTGGCCACCATGATGGTCCCGCCGATCTTCACCGCGCTGCCCAACTTCCTCATGATCAAGAACATGGGCCTGCTCAACACGTTCGCCGGAATGACGCTGCCCTTCCTGTTCATGACCCCGTTCGCCATCTTCTTCCTGCGCCAGTTCTTCCTCAGCATGTCCCGGGAAGTGGAGGAAGCCGCAATGCTCGACGGTGCCAAGCACCTGAGGATCTTCTTCCAGATCGTCCTGCCGAATGCCGCCGCCCCCCTCGCCACCCTGGCGCTGCTGACCTTCATCGGCCAGTGGAACGAATACTTCTGGCCGCTGCTGGTGGGCCAGGACGAAAACGTCCGCGTGCTCACCGTGGGCCTGGGCGTCTTCAAGTCCCAGTCCCCGCAGGGCGCCCCGGACTGGACCGGACTGATGGCCGCCACGCTGGTGGCCGCCGTCCCCGTGCTCCTGCTGTTCATCGCCTTCGGCAAGAAGGTGGTCAACTCCATCGGCTTCTCCGGCATCAAATAAGCCTCTCCCTCCAGACAACCCCGTCAAACCGCCGCTTCCGGCACGCCCTTGCACCACCCAAGAAAGGTCCATCATGAAGAAAACTATCGGCGCCGTCGCTGCCGCCGCAGCCATCGCCCTTTCCCTGTCCGCCTGTGGCGGCGGATCCGCCGCCCCGTCCGCCGAGGCCAAGGGAGAAATCAACTACTGGCTCTGGGACGCCAACCAGCTCCCCGCGTACCAGCAGTGCGCCACCGACTTCACCAAGGCCAACCCGGACATCAAGGTCAAGATCACCCAGCGCGGCTGGGACGACTACTGGACCACCCTAACCAACGGCTTCGTCGCCGGAACGGCACCGGACGTCTTCACCGACCACCTTTCCAAGTTCCCCGAATACGCCTCGAAGAAGCAGCTGCTCGCCCTGGACGACGCCGTCCAGAAGGACGGGGTCAAGCTGGACGTCTACAACAAGGGCCTCGCCGATCTGTGGGTGGGCCAGGACGGCAAGCGCTACGGACTGCCCAAGGACTGGGACACCGTCGCCATGTTCTACAACAAGAAGCTCGTCAAGGATGCCGGCTACACCGAGGAGCAGCTGAAGAACCTCGACTGGAACCCGCAGGACGGCGGCAGCTACGAGAAGGCCATCGCCCACCTCACCGTGGACAAGAGCGGCAAGCGCGGCGACGAGGCCGGCTTCGACAAGACCAAGGTGGCCACCTACGGCCTCGGCCTCGAGTCCTCCGGTTCCGGCCAGGGCCAGACCCAATGGAGCTTCCTGTCCGCCACCACCGGCTGGACCCACACGGACAAGAACCCGTGGGGCACCAAGTTCAACTACGACGATCCCAAGCTCCAGGAGACCATCAAGTGGTGGGCCGGTCTCGCGGACAAGGGCTACATGCCCAAGCTTGAGACCACCGTCGGCGCGAGCGTCTCAGACGCCTTCGGTGCCGGCAAGGCAGCCATCAACACCAACGGATCCTGGATGATCGGCCAGTACACCAGTTACAAGGGTGTCGAAACCGGAATCGCCCCGACCCCCAAGGGACCTGACGGCAAGCGCGCCAGCATGTTCAACGGCCTGGCCGACTCCATCTGGGCCGGCACCAAGAACCCGGCTGCTTCCGTGAAGTGGGTCGAGTACCTGGCCTCCAGCGCCTGCCAGGATGTCGTGGCCTCCAAGGCCGTCGTCTTCCCCGCCATCAAGAGCTCCTCCGACAAGGCCGCCGCTGCCTTCAAGGCCAAGGGCATTGACGTCAGCGCCTTCACCACGCACGTCACGGATGGCACCACCTTCCTGTTCCCCATCGCTGACAAGGCCGCCAAGGTGGACGGTGTCATGAAGCCCGCCATGGACGCGGTTGTGTCCGGCAAGAAGGACGCCAGCTCCCTGACCGACGCCAACGGCCAGGTCAACTCCCTCTTCAAGTAGGGAACAAACTGGGCGACAATCGAAGCCCAGGCATCCACCGCAGCACCACGTTTACGGGCCGGCACAGCACACCCTGTGCCGGCCCCGCAACGGCTTTCCCTACCTACCGCTTTTGCTCCTCACCGAAAGAGAACTTCCTATGGATCCCCTGCACCTCCGTTCCGCCGGCACCAGCCTGGTGATCAGCTTCAGTAGCGGGGAGGCCGAGGTCATCCATTGGGGTGCCGACCTCGGCACCGAGCTCCCGGACCTCGCCATCCTCGCCGAACCCATCCCCAACTCCGCCATCGATGCCACCGTTCCTGCCGGGCTTCTCCCGCAGGCATCCTCGAGCTGGCGCGGACGGCCGGGGCTGCGCGGCCACCGCATTGCCGACGGCGTTTCCGGGCTCGACTTCTCCGCCCGCCTTCGCGCCGTGCATGCCGCCGTCACGGGCAACTCGGCGGTCGTGGTGCAGCAGGATGCCGACGCCGGCATCACCGTGGAATCCACGCTCGCACTGCACGACGGCGGCCTGCTGGAACTGCGCCACACCGTCACCAACGACGGGACCTCGCCTTTCCAGCTCGACGAACTGGCCACGGTCCTCCCGGTGGCGCCGGACGCCGTCGAACTCCTGGACCTGACCGGGCGCTGGTGCCGGGAACGGCACCCGCAGCGCCGGCCCATCCAGCAGGGCACCTGGGTGCGCACCGGACGCCATGGCCGCACCGGCCATGACTCCTCGCTCCTTTTCGCCGCGGGCACCGCCGGCTTCGGCAACCGCCACGGCAGGGTCTGGGCCACGCACCTGGCCTGGAGCGGCAATCACGAACAGTTCGCGGACACGCTGGCTGACGGGCGGACCATGATCGGCGGCTCCGAACTGCTGGGCCCGGCCGAGGTGGTCCTCGGACCCGGCGGCAGCTACACCACCCCCGCGCTCTTCGCGGCCTACTCCGACCGCGGCCTCGACGGAATCAGCGAGGCCTTCTACAGCTGGTTCCGTTCCCGTCCGCACCATGTGCTGCCGGCAGCGGGCGGCGGAAAGCAGCGCCCCGTGGTGCTCAACACCTGGGAAGCCGTCTACTTCGACCACGACCTCGGCACGCTGATCGAACTCGCCGACTCCGCCGCCGACCTCGGCGTCGAGCGCTTCGTCCTGGACGACGGCTGGTTCCGGGGCCGCCGCGACGACAAAGCCGGGCTGGGCGACTGGTTCGTGGACGAGACCCTGTGGCCGGACGGGCTGACTCCCCTCATCGAGGCCGTCACCACCCGGGGCATGGAGTTCGGCCTGTGGGTGGAACCCGAGATGATCAACCTCAATTCAGACGTCGCCCGCGCCCACCCGGACTGGATCGTCGGCCCGGCCGCGGCCTCCCACAAGGACGGCGGCCGACTGCCGCTGCAATGGCGGAACCAGCACATCATCGACCTCGTGAACCCGGAAGCCTGGCAGTACATCTTCGACCGGATCAATGCCCTGCTGCGTGAGAACAACATCAGCTACCTCAAGTGGGACCAGAACCGGGACCTCACCGAACACGGCCACGCCGGCCGGTCTTCCGTCCACGAGCAGACCCTCGCCGCCTACCGCCTGTTCGATGAACTCCGCAAGGTCCATCCCGGCGTCGAAATCGAAAGCTGCTCCTCCGGCGGCGCGCGCGTGGACCTCGGGATCCTGGAGCGCACGGACCGCATCTGGGCCTCGGACTGCAACGACGCCCTGGAACGGCAGACCATCCAGCGCTGGACCGGCATGGTGGTTCCGCCGGAGCTCGTGGGCGGGCACATCGGGCCCACCACGTCCCACACCACGGCCCGCACCCACGATCTGTCCTTCCGCGCCATCACGGCACTGTTCGGCCACTTCGGCATGGAATGGGACGTCCGCGAGGTCCAGGGCGCAGAACGCGACGAGCTCAAGCGGTTCATCGGGCTCTACAAGGAGCACCGCGGGCTCATTCACAGCGGCCGGATGGTCCGTTCGGACGTTCCCGACGACTCCTTCATGCTTCATGGCGTGGCGGCCGGCGGAGAAGTTTCCGCCGGCGAGACTGCGGCCCTGTTCGCACTGGTGAGCACCCGGACGTCGTTTGCCGAGCAGCCCGGACGGATCACGGTTCCGGGCCTGGAAGCTGACCGCAGCTACCGCCTCGAAGCCGTATTCCCGGCACCGGGCGATGCCGACTACGCCCACACCTTCACGCAGATCCAGGCACCGGCGTGGCTGGCGTCCGGGGCGGAAGCCAATGGCAAATTCCTGGCCCAGGTGGGGCTGCCCATGCCGAACCTGAACCCGGAGCACGCTCTGCTCCTGAAGGTTACGGCGCTCTGAGGGAAAACGTTGGCCGGATGAACCGGGCAGAATGAACCGGTGGCCGGAGGCGGGTATTCCCGCCACCGGCCACCGGCGTGTTCGGGGAGGCCTGGCGTAACGAAAGTTCGGCCGAGAAGGGGACCGGCGGCGCGACGCGATAGATTTGCACCCATGACTGAAGCCCCCTCCGCCACCGAAGCCGGCCGCGGCACCATCCTTGTCCTCAATGGCCCCAACCTGAACCTCCTGGGCACCCGCGAGCCCGAGAAGTACGGCACGGCAACGCTGGCCGACGTCGAACAGCTGGCAAAGGACGCCGGGGCGGCGCACGGGCTGGACGTTGAGTGCTTCCAGTCCAACCACGAGGGCGCGCTGGTGGACGCCATCCACGCGGCCCGCGGCAGGGCGATCGGCATCGTGCTCAATGCCGGCGCCTACACCCACACCTCGGTGGCGATCCGGGACGCCATCTCCGCGGTGCAGCTGCCTGCGGTGGAGGTCCACATCACCAACGTGCATGCCCGCGAAGAGTTCAGGCACCACTCCTACCTTTCGGACATCAGCAAGGCCGTAATCGCGGGCGCCGGGATCATGGGCTACCGCTTCGCGGTGGAATACCTCGCCGACCTGAATGCCGGCAAGGCCTGACAATGCCTGCCGCGGCCCTGGGCACCGCAGACTGGTACCGGCATTTCGGCACGGTTGATGCCCCGGGTTCGTCAGCCTGCTATGCCGACTGGTCGCTGCACATCGCCGACGACCCCGCGCTGATCGCCCGGATCGACCAGTGGCCGCACAACAAGCGCCAGCCGCTGCTGCTCCTGGCCGCTGCCCGCTACCTGGGCGCCAAGGTGTCCCCCTACGGCCAGTTCCGGACGTTCCTGGATGCGCATTGGGCGGACATCTCGCGGACTGTCCTGTCCCGCGCCACGCAAACGAACGAGGTGGGCCGCTGCGCCACCCTGCTGCCGTCCCTGGCAGCCATCTCCGCCGCCGAACTAAAGCCCCTCGCCCTGATCGAGGTGGGCGCCTCCGCCGGGCTTGCCCTGTTCCCGGACCGGTACGGCTACGAGTACGACGACGGCGCAACAGTCACGCGGCTGCTTCCGGAACCCCGCCCCGAGGGACAGCCGCCGGCACCCGTGCCGCCCGTCCTGCGGTGCGCTGTCTCCGGCGCGGTTCCCCTGCCGGACAAGCTCCCCGAGGTGGTGTGGCGGGCCGGGATCGACCTGAACCCCCTCGACGTCGGAAACGACGACGACGTCGCCTGGCTGGAAGCGCTGATCTGGCCCGAACAGGACTTCCGCCGCGAACGGCTGCGGAAGGCGATCGGCGTCGCGCGCGAAAACCCGCCGCTGCTGGTGGCCGGCGACCTGAACCAGCAACTGGTGTCCCTGGCCGGCCTGGCTCCGGCCGACGCGGCACTGGTGGTGTTCCACAGCGCCGTCATGGGCTACCTCAGTGCGGACGGCCGCTCACGGTTCCGCGCTACGGTGCAGGACCTGGCGGCCGGCCGCGGGTGCCACTGGCTGTCCAACGAGGGCGAAACGGTGATTGCCCAGGAGGACGGGTCCAGCGTGGTTCCGGAGATGGCGCCAGGCAGGCTCCGGGGAAACTTCCTGCTGCTCCACAACGGCCGGCCGGTGGCCATTACGGGTCCTCACGGGCAGAGCCTGGAGTGGCTCTAGCCGTGGGTTGGGGCTGCAGGGCTGCAGCCTGTGGCCGGAATCACCTGTTTTAGGACCGCCCACTTACTTCTGGATGCACTGGCCTGACGACACGGCGTTGCTGAGGCTCGGCGCCCTCTCCGCGACGGGCCGGAGGTCGATCATGGGGATGGCAAAGCCCAGCGCCGTGTTTGACGTGGCCTTCGCGAAGATCACTCCCGCCACCTGACCTCCGGTGGTCAGCAGCGGCCCGCCCGAGTTCCCGGGCTGGACGTCGCCGGCCAGCTTGTAGACCTCGTCCGGGACGGGGTTGTTCCCGTAGATGTCCGGCACCAGCACGGTGGAGATGCCCTGCACCGTGGCGGGCTTGGACTGGTAGGGACCGCCATGGGGATAGCCGGCAAACGCGGCGCTGGTGCCGGCCGGCAGGTCCGGGCTCAGGGCCAGCGCTGCGGCGGGCAGGCCGTCGACGGCGAGGACGGCGAGATCGCGCTTGCTGTCGAAGTAGACCACCCGGCCGGGCATCGCCCCGCCGCCTGGAATCTCGACGACGGGCTGCGACACGCCCGCCACGACATGCGCATTTGTGACAACCCTGCCGGGCGACACGACGAAGCCTGTTCCGGTCTGGTTCTGCCCGCACTGGAACGCCGTGCCCGCGATCTTCAGGACCGAACCGGCGGCCCTGTTCAGGGCGGGGGTGTCGGTGTTGGCATCGGGAACAGGGACCTGCTGTTCCTGCCCGATGCCCTCGATCAGCCTGGGGATCCCGTCACCGATCACCGCCGACCGAAGCTGGGCCATGGCGGTCTTCACCGGGTAGGGCGTCAGCCCGTCGATGAAGCGGATGACCTTTGATTCGGCAAGCTGCTGGGAGACAAAGGGCACGCCGAGGGAGCTGATACTGAAAGCCAGCATGGACATGACCAGCGCTGCCACGACCAGATTCACGGCGCCGCCAACCGTCCTGTCCACGGCGCGGAGCGGTTTCAGCCGCACGGCGCTGCGGATGCTGCGGCCGATCATGGTGCCCAGCGCGTTGCCGAGGACCACCAGCACGACGGCGGTGCCGATGATGGCGGTCAGCCTCCAGCTGCTGTCTTCCACGAAGTTGCTCACGATCGGCACCGACAGGAATGCCGCGATGGCGCCGGCGGCAAATCCCGCAAGGCCACCGACGGTGACCAGGAACCCGTTGCGCAGGCCGTAAATCAGGTAGGACAGGAGCGTCAGGATCAACGCAAGGTCCAGAACGGTCAGGCCAAACACGCGGTCTCCTCACAGGCAGCTTCGCCCCGATTCTACTGGCGGAGTCTGACAATTTGCCGTGGACCGCAAGGGGCCCGCCGCGGCTGCCTAGCGCCTTTTAGGGCGTTTCAGCTGCCAAGTACGTCACAGATCGTTCAAAATTCTGAAACAATGGCACAAGCGCCCCCAGACGACACTTTTAATCAGGAGAATTCATGGACATCGAGGTATTGCGCCGCGCACCCCTTTTCGCCACGCTGGACGACGAAGCTTTCCGTCTGCTGACGGACGAGCTGACCGAAGTTGACCTGTCGCGTGGGGCATCCGTTTTCCGCGAGGGTGACCAGGGTGACCAGCTGTACTTCATTGTCTCCGGCAAGGTGAAGCTCGGCCGCACGTCCCCCGACGGCCGCGAATCCCTGCTGGCCATCCTTGGCCCGGGCGAGCTCTTCGGCGAGATGGCACTGTTCGATCCCAGCCCGCGCACCGCCACGGCCACGGCCGTCTCGGAAACGCGTCTGGCCGGGCTCAAGAACGAGAGCCTGAACTCCCTGCTCCGCACCCGCCCGGAGGTCTCTGCGCAGCTGCTGCAGGCGCTGGCACGCCGCCTGCGCCGCACCAACGACTCCCTCTCCGACCTCGTCTTCTCCGACGTCCCCGGCCGCGTGGCCAAGGCCCTCCTGGACCTGGCCGACCGCTTCGGCCGCCCCGCGACCGACGGCGTCCTGGTGGCCCACGAGCTCACCCAGGAAGAGCTCGCCCAGCTGGTGGGAGCCTCCCGCGAAACGGTCAACAAGGCCCTGGCCGAGTTCGTCCAGCGCGGCTGGCTGCGCCTTGAGGCCCGCGCCGTGGTCATCCTGGACATGCAGCGCCTCCGCCAGCGCTCCCGCTAAGCGTGAAATGACGCGCAAAGGTCCCTAGGACACAGAAAATGCCTGGCGACACCGGAATTCCGGTGTCGCCAGGCATTTCTCGTGTCGCCAGGTGATTTCGGCAGCCCTAGCGCTCCCGCTGGGGCTCTCCGGCTACGGTCTTTGCGGCCTCGACCTCGAGCATGAGGGTGCCGTTTTCTTCGACCAGCTTGGGCTGGTAGACGTGCGGGGTGCGCTTGTAGCTGAGGTAGGCGATGCATCCGTTGGCCGCCGCCATTTTCTCGAGCATGATCTCGGAACCGGGCACCAGCAGCTGGCCGAGTTTGAGGCCCACGGTGTTTTCCTGGCCCACCTCATCGCCCAGGGCGGTGGTGTCGCGTTCGCTGACCACCTTGGTGACGCACACCCACCGGCCCCAGACGCCTTTGCTCGCGAGCAGGCTGGGCTGCTGGTTCATGGGGACAGTCGCTGCGAAGTACCGCGTGTTGAAGCGGCGGTGCGCGAAGTCCGGGCTGAGCCAGTTCACGAGGGACTTGAGCAGGTCGGTCCGGACGGACAGCCCGCGTTTGGCCAGCACGTCGGTGAACGACTTCTCCTGGGAAGCGACGGCCTCGCGCGCCTTCATCCACTCGGACGTGGACGTGGCCTCCACGGTGGAGGACAGGTCCGGTCCGGCCAGGAGCACGCCGGTCTCCTCGAACAGTTCGCGGATGGCGCCCACCACGTGGCGGCGCGCCAGCCCGACGTCGTCCGTCCCCATCTGCTCGGCCCAATGCTGCGGTGAGGGGCCCAGCCAGCCGACGGGGTCGTCGTCGGACGCATCCAGGGAGCCGCCCGGAAAGGCGAGGACGCCCAGTGGCGAAGACCCCGGCCGGTACCCCAGCCAGGTCTCCAGGCCGGTGGGCGAATCTCGGAGGAGTACCACCGAGGAGGCCAGCCGGGCGGCGCGCGGCGTGCGTTCGCCGTGTTCTACCCAGCTTTGTGCTGCCCCTTCGAGTTCGGGAGGTAGTACAAACAGGCGACGTGCTAGCTGGGGCAAAGGAAGCGACCGGTCCTTAGCTGAATTCGGCGATCAGTTCGACTTCTACGGGAGAGTCGAGCGGCAGGACTGAAACACCGACGGCGGAGCGGGCGTGCTGGCCCGCGTCACCCAAGACCCGGCCAAGGAGCTCCGACGCGCCATTGATGACGCCCGGCTGGCCGGTGAAGGACGGGTCCGAGGACACGAAACCCACGACCTTAACGATCCGGGTGATGCGGTCGAGGTCGCCGATGACGCTCTTGACGGCGGCCAGGGCGTTGACGGCACAGACGGCGGCATAGGCCTTGGCGTCCTCGGGCGACACGGTGGGCTCGTCGGAGGTTCCTTCCGTTCCGGCGGACACCTTGCCCGTGGCTTCGAGCTTGCCGTCAATGAACGGCAGCTGTCCGGACGTGTAGACGTGGTTGCCGCTGATGACGGCCGGCACGTAGGCAGCCACGGGGGCTGCCACTTCCGGGAGGGTCAGCCCGAGCTCGGCAAGGCGCTGTTCGACGGCGGACGACGGCGCCGCCGCAGCGCCGGAAGCGGTTTCCTGGGGCGTGGTCATGCTACTGCTTCTCCCTCTTGAGGTAGGCAACCAGACCGTTGCCGTCGGGGCCGGGGACTACCTGGACGAGCTCCCAGCCGTCCTCTCCCCACTGGTCCAGAATCTGCTTCGTGGCGTGGATGATGAGCGGAATCGTTGCGTACTCCCATTTGGTCATGAACTAAAGCCTAGTACTTGCCGGTAAACTGGAGAACATGGCGACTCGTAGGAACCCTTTATTCGACACGGCCACCACCCTCGGAAAGATTTTAGGTTTCCTTGGCGTGAGCGCTATTTGCGGTGTGTTGGTGGCCGGCCTTTTGGTTCCGGCCGCCGCTGTTTCAGGCAGCACAGCCAGTGGCTCGATCGAATTCTTCGACACTCTCCCGGCGGAGCTGCAGGTGGACCCGCCCAGCCAGTCGACCAAGATTTTGGCAGCGGACGGGAGCGTCATCGCCAACCTCTATGCGGAGAACCGCACCCGCGTGCCGCTGGACCAGATCTCCCCGTACATGAAGGACGCGGTGATCGCCATTGAGGACAACCGCTTCTACGAGCACGGCGGCGTCGACACCACAGGCATCCTCCGGGCACTCGTGGCCACGGCCCGGGGCAACAAGCAGGGTGCGTCCACCATCACCCAGCAGTACGTCAACAACGTCCTCAACGCCTCGCTGGAATCCGAAGGCCGCACCGCGGACGTCAAGCTCAACGGCGTCAACAAGGGCGTGGGCGACAAACTGCGCGAAATGAAGCTCGCCATCGCCCTGGAGAAGAAGTTCACCAAGGAACAGATCCTCGAGGGCTACCTCAACATCGTGTTCTTCAACCGGGACGCCTACGGCATTGAGGCCGCTTCGAAGTTCTTCTTCAGCACCTCCGCCAAGGACCTCACACTCCCCCAGGCCGCTCTTCTTGCCGGCCTGGTCAACAGCCCTTCGGCCTTCGATCCCATCACGCACCCGGAGAACGCCAAGGTCCGCAGGGACCTGGTGCTGAACGCAATGCTGGCCCAGGGCAAGATCACCAAGGCCCAGCACACAGCTGCTGTTGCCACCCCGGTCAAGCCCAAGGTCACGCCGGCACGCCAGGGCTGCGCTTATTCACCAACTGCGCCGTACTTCTGCGACTACGTGCTGCACCTCCTGCTCAACAACCCGGCCTACGGCGCGGACGCCACCGAGCGTGAAAAGAAGATCTTCCGCGGCGGCCTGACCATCAAGACCACCCTGAATCCCAAGGCACAGAAGGCCGCCCAGGACCAGGTGAACGCGTCCGCGGGGGCCAACCCGGACAAGTGGGGCGCGGCGCTCGTTTCGGTCGAACCCAAGACCGGCAAGATCACGAATATGGCCCAGAACACCTCGTGGTTCCCGGGGAAGGGAAAGTTCGACTCCCAGATCAACTTCAGCGTGGATCAATATGACGATCAGGGCAATGACCTGAACGGCCTCGGAGGCGCCCAGCCGGGATCCACCATGAAGCCGTTCACCTTTGCCGAATGGCTCGACGAGGGCAAGTCGATGAACACCATCGTCAATGCGAGCCAGCGCCGGTACCCGCAGGACTTCCCGTGGAGGAACACATGTTCCACGCCCACCGTCGGCTGGTATGACAGCAGCAACGGAACCGATGACCTCCAGAACGCCGAAGAGGGCTACTACCGGAACATGACCGTGCTGGACGGCCTGAAGAACTCCATCAACACGGCGACCTTTGCTTCAGCTTCCCAGGTTGACCTGTGCGGCATCCAGAAGGTCGTGGACGCGGTTGGACTGCACGGCGGGCTGCCGGTCCGCGACAAGGAAACGAACGCCATCGTTGATGCGAATCCGAAGGTCACCATGACCACGCTGGGTAACCTGCTTGGTTCGACGCAGACGGCTCCGCTGACCATGGCCAGCGCCTTCGCCACGTTCGCGAATGACGGCAAATACTGCGCCCCGATCGCCATCACGTCCGTGACCGACCAGACGGGGGCACAGCTCCCCGCCCAGTCGAGCGCCTGCCGGGATGCCGTCAAGCCCGAGGTGGCCCGCGGCGTGAACTACGCGCTCCAGCAGGTCCTCAACGAGGGCTCCGGTTCGCTCATCGAGCCCCGGATTTCCACCCGGACCACGTTCCCGATCGCTGCCAAGACCGGTACGTCCAACAACAACGGCTCCACGTGGGTCGTCGGCCACACCTCCGGGCTTGCCACCGCCGCCTGGTTCGGTGATGCGCTGGGCGCCCAGGACCGGGCCGGCCAGAACGTCACCGTGAACGGCAAGTTCTACACCGGCATTGACGGCTACATGATCGCCGGTCCCATGTTCTCCCAGTTCATGTCCCAAATCGCTCCCACCTACGGCACCGATCCGTTCCCGGAACCGCCGTCCAACCTGCTCTATGGGACCCCGGAGTTCCAGCCTTCGGTCCCCGTACCGAACAACCCCCAGCCCCCGCAGACCGGCAACACGGGCGGCAGCACCGGTAACGGAAACGGCAACGGAAACGGCAACGGCAACGGCAACAAGGGGAATGGCTGACGGTGATCGACACATCGCAGCTGGCGAGCCGCGTCCGTAGCATCGGGCGCGGCATTGCCGTAACCGCCGGAGCGGGAGCGGTGGCAGCCCTCGCGGCCACGAGTTACGGGTTGTGGGAGAAGAACCAGTTTGTGCTGCGGGAAGAAACCCTTCCCATCCTGCCTGCGGGCCGGGACCCGTTCCGGATCCTGCACCTGAGCGACATCCACTTTGTTCCGGGCCAGAAGGCGAAAGCGGAATGGCTGCGTTCGCTGGCCGGGCTGAGGCCCGACCTCGTGGTGAACACCGGCGACAACCTCAGCCACCCCAAGGCGGTGGATCCGCTGCTGACGGCGCTGGCACCGCTCCTGGACTTCCCGGGCGTCTTCGTTCCGGGCTCCAACGACTACTACGCTCCCCGGCTCAAGAACCCGGCGTCGTACCTGCTCGGCCCCTCCAAGGCCAAGCAGGACGAGGAGGAACTTGATTGGCCGCGCCTGCGGTCCGGCTTCGGCATGGGCGGCTGGGTGGATCTGACCAACCGGCACCAGTCGATTGTGCTCAGGGGCATGCGGTTCGATTTCTCCGGTGTGGACGATCCCCACCTCAAGCGTGAACGGTATGCGGGCTGGCCGCGGGGCACCAGGGGCCAGGACGCAACCGAGCACCTGCGTGTGGCCGTCATCCATGCCCCGTACCAGCGGGTGCTGGACCACTTCACCGAGGACGGCGCGGATCTGCTGCTGGCAGGCCACACGCACGGCGGCCAGCTCTGCATCCCCGGATACGGCGCCATCATTGCCAACTGCGACATTCCCACTTGGCGCGCCAAGGGACTCCACGACTGGCAGAGCAACGGACATACGACGCCGGTCAACGTCTCGGGCGGCATCGGCACCTCGCGCTTCGCCCCCATCCGTATCGCCTGCAAGCCTGAGGCCGTACTGCTCACCCTCACCGCCCGTCCCTGAGTTCTGACCCGTGTGAACCGGGTCACCGATGGCATAGGGTAGTTGCTACGGGAAACTACATTCGCGAGTTGAGAAGCGGGCATGGCCAAGCAAAGTTCATTTTTCAGATCCGTCAGCCGACTGTACCCCCACGTTAAGCCAATCCTCCCCCGGCTGGTGATGGGGCTGCTGTGCGCGCTCCTGGCCAGCGTGGTGGCGCTCACCATCCCCCAGGTGCTGCGGGTCCTCATCAACGATTCCCTGAGGCACGGCGCCACCGCGGCGGCCGTGTGGTCCTCCGCGGGCGTCATCCTGGCCCTGGGCATCGCCGAGGCCGCGCTGGTGGCCCTCCGCCGCACATTCGTCATCAACCCTGCCACGACAGTGGAAACCAGGATGCGGGTCTCGCTGTACGCCCACCTGCAGGACCTGACAGTCTCCTTCCATGACCGGTGGGGATCGGGGCAGCTGCTCTCCCGCGCCATGACGGACCTGAACTTCCTCCGGCGCTGGATGGCGTTCGGCGCCATCATGCTGGTGGTGACCACGCTGACGGTGGTGATCGGCGTCGTCGTGATGTTCACCATGAGCTGGCAGCTGGCCCTCATCTTCCTCGCCGCGGCTGTACCCATCATGGCCTACGGCTTCCGTTTCCGGACGCGCTTCAGCAAGGTGGCACGGCGCAGCCAGGACCAGGCCGGGGACCTCGCCACGACAGTGGAGGAATCCGTCCACGGCATCCGCGTGTTGAAGGCCTTCGGCCGAAGCCGGGAAGCGCTGGAGACCTTCAACGGCCAGGCCGAGGAACTCCGCCAGACCGAGATCGCCAAGGCCAAACACCAGGCCACCTTCAGCATGGTGGTCACGCTTTTGCCGGAACTCGGGCTGGGCGCAGGCCTGGTGGCGGGCATCATGCTGGTGGCGGACGGGCAGCTCACCATCGGCGCGCTCGTGGCATTCTTCGCCACCGCGGCCGTCATCGCTGCCCCCGTGGAGTTCTCCGGCATGCTGCTGGCGATGGCCCTGACCGCTAAGAGCGCCCTGGACCGCCACTTCGAGGTCATGGATTCGCAGAACACCATCACCAGCCCGGCGGCACCCCGGCGGCCGGCCGAGCTGAAGGGCGCCCTGAGCTTCAACAACGTCACGTTCGCCTTCGACGACGCCCCGGACAAGCCGATCCTCAGGGACATCCGGCTGGACATCCGGCCCGGCGAAACCATGGCCCTCGTGGGCATCACCGGAAGCGGCAAGAGCGCCCTCCTCCAGCTCGTGCCCCGGCTCTATGACGTCACGGAAGGCTCCATCACCATCGACGGCGTGGACCTGCGCGCCTTCAGCGTGGAGGAACTGCGCACCGTGGTGGGCGTGGCGTTCGAGGACACGACGCTCTTCTCGAGCTCCGTCCGGGACAACGTGCTCCTGGGGGCACGGACTGCGGCGGTCCAAACAACGACTGCCGTCCCCGGCGCCGGTGAAGACCCCGGGGACGGCCTCGAACAAATCCTGGAGGAAGCGCTGGACACCGCCCAGGCCCACTTCGCCTACTCCCTGCCCGACGGCCTGGACACCCTCATCGGCGAGGAGGGGCTGAGCCTGTCCGGCGGCCAGCGGCAGCGCATTGCCCTGGCCCGCGCCATCGCTGCCAAGCCCACGGTGCTGGTCCTCGACGATCCGCTGTCCGCCCTGGACGTCAATACCGAAGAGCTCGTGGAACGCCGGCTGCGCGAGGTGCTGTCAGGGACCACCACGCTGATCGTCGCGCACCGGCCGTCCACCGTGGCCCTGGCGGACCGGGTGGCGCTGCTCGAGGAAGGCCGCATCGCCGCTGTCGGAACCCACGCCGAGCTGCTCGCCGACAACGCCCACTACCGGTACGTCATCGCCAGCCTGGAGACTGAGCCCCGCGACCTGGACTCCGAGCTGTCGGCCCTCGAAGACGAAGCAGGGGAACACATCCGATGAGCGCCGCAGCATTCGGCACCGCCAACGAGGACAACGCCCACCTCAGCAAGAGCGACAGTAAAGCGGTTCGACGGCGGTCGCTCGCCTTGCTGGGATCGCTGATCCGGCCCGTCCGGCTGCGGTTCTGGCTGACCCTGGCCACTGTGGTCCTGTCGCAGGCGGCCCGCGTGGCAGGGCCTGCCCTGATTGCCTTCGGCATCGACCACGCGCTGCCGGCCCTGCGCGCCGGCGACAACGTCCCGCTGGTGATCACCGGCGTCGCCTACCTGGTTGCGGCGGTGGCCGCCTCCGTGCTGACGGCGCTGTATGTCACCTCGACGGCCAAGCTCAGCCAGGCGATGCTGCTGGACCTGCGGCTGCGGGTGTTCCGTCACACCCAGCGGCTTAGCCTCGAATTCCACGAGAAGTACACCTCGGGCCGCATCATCGCGCGGCAGACTTCGGATCTCGAGGCGCTCCGGGAACTCCTGGATTCCGGCGTGAGCTCCCTGGCCTCCGGCATGCTCTTCATGGTGTTCACGGCCGTCACGGTCTTTGCCCTCGACTGGCGCAGCGGGCTGATCGTCCTGGCCGCCGGTGTGCCCATGTTTTTCCTGGCCCGCTGGTACCAGAAGCACTCGCAGATCGCGTTCCGGGAATCCCGGGTGGTGTCTGCCCGGCTGATCGTGCACTTCGTGGAAACGATGACCGGCATCCGCGCCGTCAAGGCCTTCCGCAAGGAGCGCGAGAACGACGCGCGCTACGGGGAACTGGCCGACGAATACCGCAGGGTGACCGTCCGGTCTATCAACCTGAACGGAGTGTTCCAGCCGGGCCTGGTCCTGATTGGCAACGTCTGCGTGGCCGCGGTGCTGCTGTTCGGCGGGTTCCGGGTGCTCACCGGCGACTTGGCCGTCGGCGTGCTGCTGGCGCTGATGCTCTCCACGAAGCGCTTCTTCCAGCCCGTGGACCAGATGGCCATGTTCTACAACTCCTTCCAAAGCGCCCAGGCCGCCCTGGAAAAGGTGTCCGGCCTGCTCGAGGAGGTTCCCACCGTCCGCCCGCCGCGGAACGCCGTGGAACTCCGCGAAGCCCGCGGCAGGGTCGAATTCAAGGGCGTCGAGTTCCGCTACGGCCACGGGCCGCTCATCATCCCGGAACTGAACCTCACCGTCCCGGCCGGCCAGACGGTGGCGCTGGTGGGCCAGACGGGCGCCGGCAAATCCACGCTCGCCAAGCTGATTGCCCGCTTCTACGACGTCACGTCCGGCTCGGTCATGCTTGACGGTGTGGACCTGCGCCAGCTCGCCACGGCGGACCTGCGCCGGAACATTGTGATGGTCACGCAGGAGGCGTTCCTGTTCAGCGGCTCGGTGGCGGACAACATCGCCCTGGGCCGGCCGGAGGCGTCACGCGACGAGATCGAGGCAGCCGCCCGGGCCGTGGGGGCGCATGAGTTCATCAGCGAACTCCCCGAGGGCTACGACACGGACGTCAACAAACGCGGCGGCCGCGTATCCTCCGGGCAGCGCCAGCTGATCAGCTTCGCCCGGGCCGTCCTCGCGCGGCCGGCGGTCCTGATCCTGGATGAGGCCACGTCCTCGCTGGACATCCCCTCGGAGCGCCTCGTCCAGACCGGCCTGGCCCGGCTGCTGCAGGGAACGGACGACGGCGGCCCGGCCGGCCCCCGCGCGGGTTCCGGGCGGCGCACAGCCCTGATCATCGCGCACAGGCTGTCCACGGTGGAGACGGCCGACCGGGTGCTGGTGATCCACGACGGCCAGGTGGTGGAGGACGGCACCCCGGCGGAGCTCATTGGCGGCGGCGGACGCTTTGCCCGGCTCCACGGGGCCTGGAAGGATTCGCTGGTCTGAGCCGTGGCTTGGCCGACGCCTCGGCTGGGGTTCCTGCCGAGCTCCCCCACCTTTGGAGGAGTCCTGCAGGGGGTCCTGGCCTCGATTTCGCATGTGGGCCCTGCATCGGCTATCCTTGTAAAGTTGCTTTTGCAGCGGATCGGGATGTAGCGCAGCTTGGTAGCGCGCTTCGTTCGGGACGAAGAGGTCGCAGGTTCAAATCCTGTCATCCCGACCAAACAAAAGAGGGTCTCCCCACGGGGAGGCCCTCTTTTTTGCACTGCCCGGCGCTTGCCGCGGCTTCCGGATTAGGGGCTCAGAGGCCCTCGTGCGTGATGTTCGGCCGCGCCTGCCCGTCTCCGAGCAGTGGAATCTGGACACGGTTAGAACCGTCGTCGGCCAGGTAGTCGCCGCGGCTCTCGTACCCCTGGACCTGGTGCAGGTACCGGTGCCGCAACCGCAGGCCGACAGCGAAAAGCACCAGGGCTTCCAGCAGCGCCGCAATGCCGATGACCCCCCAGACCAGGCTCCCGGCGTCGGCCGTTCGGGTGAGCACTTCGATGACCGATGCCCCGGCGACCGCCGCCACAATCAGCGACGTACCCGCAATGGTCCACAGAAGGTAAGCCCGTTGCAGCCCGTTAGCTCCGTGTTGCTTCATGTTGTGCCCTTTCTGTGGTCCCGGCGTCTATGGTCCTGGCGGAAAACTGGGTGAAAGGAAAGGGCCCCGGAACATGGTTCGCGCATGTCCCGGGGCCCTTTTCCTGAGGAAAGCCTGCTACATAGGATCCGGCCAGTTGCCGATGTTCATGTAGTTCACGCTCATTGGATCCGGCCAGTTGCCAATGGCAACAGTGGTGCCCGAGTTGTCCGCGGCAGAACCGGCGGACAGAACGGCTGGGGCCGTGGCGGAGAATGCGAGGGCCCCTGCCAGTACGGCAGCGGCTGCAATCTTCTTCAACATTTGAGGTCCTCAATACGAGTCGGATTCGTTACAAAGTCAGCACTTTCCTTGTTGACATACATTGTAAAATGTTTTCCACAGGGCGTGTCAAGCATTGTGTACAAGACGTGTCCGGAATAAGGAGGATTCCCGTGGGTAACGGATTCGGGGAGAAGCTCCGAGCAGAGCGGCTCGAGCGCGGCCTCACCCAAGCGGAGCTTGGCAAGGACCTCTATTCCCCCAGCTACATTTCCTTGCTGGAGACCGGCCGCAGGGAACCCACGGCTGACGTCATCGAAGAGCTCGCCCGCAGGCTTGAGCTCGCGCCGAAAGCGCTTGAAGCCTGGAGCCAGCCCATCTCAGTCAGCGACGCCGAATACGTCCTGGCGGGGCTGTATGCCCGGCAGGCCTGGGACCTGCGCGACTACGCCCTCGCCGCCGAACATGCCGCCTCGGCCGCGCGCATCGCCCTCGAAGGCAAGAACACCAGCGCCTGGTGGAACATGACCTACATGCAGGCCGAGTGCCTCATGAAGCAGGGCCAGCTGAAGGAATGCCAGAGGGTCATGGAACACCTGCTGGAGCACCCCATGGCCACGGAATCCGCCGGGCTGGGCGTCCGTGCCCGCCAGATGCTCGCGGCGCTGTGCCACGGGCAGGGCCAGCTGAGCGCCGCCGTCGAGCATGCCCAGAAGGCCGTGGAACAGTGCGCGCAGCTGCCCAAGGGCTCCACGCTGATCATCGGCGCGCTCCGTGCGCTGATCGGCGCCCTGGCGGAAAGCGGTCGCCTGGACGAGGCCTGGAAGTACTGCCAGGACATGAACGAGCAGATGGACGAGCACTCCATGTCCCAGCTGGCCGGGGAGGTGGCCTGGGTGATCGGGAACGTCGCGTTCATGCGGCACGACTACCCGGAGGGCATCAAGCACCACGAGCGTGCGGCCAAGCTACTCTCCCCCGCGAACGACATCGATCTTTGGGCCCGCTTCAACAAGGCGTCGGCCGCCGTCCGGCTCTCCTCCGGGATCGTGGAGCCGGAAACCCTGTCCGCCATTGAACGCGCCGAACTTGCGCTGTCCATTGTGGGCGGCAACAAGACGGACCAGCTCGAGGTGGCCTTCATCCGCGCCCGCTGGCTCTACCTGACCGGCGACATCGTGGCGGCCGTGCAGAAACTGCGGGAGATCCACGCCGAGCGCGCCGCACTGGCCAAGCACACGGCCGGCGAGGTGTCGCTGCTCCTGGGCAAATCACTCAAGGCAGCGGGCGAATCCGAGGAGGCGCTGGTCCTCCTCGAAGAAGCGCAGAAGGAGTTCAGCGCCGCCGGCGCCCAGGACCGCGTGCAGCAGGCCCTCGACGCCATGCTGGAGATCCGGCTCGCGCAGCGCCGGGCCGCCGCGGCCGAAGCCAGCTGAGACAACCGAAAAGGCGCCGCCGCGAACGGATCCCGGGGGCGCCTTTTCGTTGGCCTGCTGGAGGCGGCCGCTACATAAGAGCTGCCGCTACTGGAACGTCCGGCCGGTCAGCTTCTCGAACGCTTCGACGTAGCGGGCCCGCGTGCGCTCCACCACGTCCGCGGGTAGGGCCGGCGGAGGCGTGTCCGAGGCCTTGTCCCAGCCGGACTCGGCCGAGGTCAGCCAGTCACGGACATACTGCTTGTCGTAGGAGGGCTGGGCCTTGCCGGGCTCGTACGTGGCGGCGTCCCAGAACCGCGAGGAGTCGGGCGTCAGGACCTCGTCGCCCAGCGTGATGGCGCCGGTCACCACGTCGTAGCCGAATTCCACCTTGGTGTCCGCCAGGATGATGCCGCGGTCGCGGGCGGTCCGCTCGGCCTTGGTGTAGATCTTCAGGGTCAGCTCGCTCAGGCGCGCGGCGATGTCGTCGCCCACCATGGACACGACGGCATCGTAGGTGATGTTTTCGTCGTGCTCGCCCACCTCGGCCTTCGCGGACGGCGTGAAGATGGCCTTCTCCAGGCGGGAACCGTCCACCAGCCCTGCCGGCAGCGGGATGTTGCACACCGTGCCGGACTGCCGGTACTCCACGAGGCCGGAGCCGGTGAGGTAGCCGCGGGCAATGCATTCGACCGGGAACATCTCCAGCTTCTTGCAGATCATGGCCCGGCCTTCCACGGCGGCGGGAACCCCGTCTGCCACCGAGGAGGCCAGCACATGGTGCTCGACCTCCAGTTGGTCGAACCACCAGAGGCTCAGCTGGGTGAGGATGCGGCCCTTGTCCGGAATTTCGCTGCTAAGCACGTGGTCGTAGGCGCTGATGCGGTCACTGGCCACCACCAGCACGCAGTCCTGCCCGAACTGCTCGGTGATGGACTCGTCCACCGGGACGTACAGATCGCGGACCTTGCCCGAATAGACGTGGTTCCAGCCCGGAAGCTCAGGGGGCGCGGTGTCCAGGCCGCGCCTGGACTCGCTGCCGTTGCCCTCAAGTTCAGCCACTGTCATGCCTTTTCTTTAGGAGTGGAGCCGGCCTTGGCAGCCGACGGGGCCGCGGCAGCAGACGCCACCTTGATTTCGCCGCGGGCGGCCTTGCCGCCGATGTCCGAACGGAACTGGGCGCCGTCCAGCTGAACCAGCTCCACGCCGTCGTACGCCCTTTCCCTGGCTTCGACGAGGTCGGAGCCCAGCGCCACCACCGCGAGCACGCGTCCGCCGGCGGAAACCACCTTGCCTTCGTCGTCGAGTTTGGTCCCGGCGTGGATCACGTGGACGCCGTCCAGCTCGTCCACCTTCTTGAGGCCGCGGATGCGGTCGCCGGTCCGCGGGGTGTCGGGGTAGTTTTCGGACGCCACGACGACGGCGACTGCGGTGTCCTTGGACCAGCGCAGCTCTTCTGCCTTGTCCAGTTCGCCCTTGGCAGCTGCCAGGAGCAGGGCACCGAGCGGCGTCTTGAGCCGGGCCAGCACGGCCTGGGTTTCGGGATCGCCGAAACGGACGTTGAATTCGATGACGCGGGTGCCGCGGGACGTCAGCGCGAGGCCGACGAACAGGACGCCCACAAAGGGGGTGCCGCGGCGGCCCATCTCGTTCACGGTGGGCTGGGCCACGCGGTCGATGACTTCCTGGACGAGGCCTTCCGGAGCCCACTCCAGCGGCGTGTAGGCGCCCATGCCGCCGGTGTTGGGGCCTTCGTCGTTGTCGTAGATGCGCTTGAAGTCCTGTGCCGGGGACAGGGCAACGGTGTTGCGGCCGTCGCACAGGACGAACACGGAAACCTCGGGGCCGTCCAGGAATTCCTCGATCACCACGGTGCCGCCGGCGTCGAAACAGCTCTGCGCGTGGGCGAGGGCTTCGTCGCGGTTGTTGGTGACCACCACGCCCTTGCCCGCGGCCAGGCCGTCATCCTTGACGACGTAGGGTGCGCCGAAGGTGTCCAGGGCCGCTGCAGCTTCCTCGGCGTTGCCCGCCACGAGCGCCATGGCGGTGGGCACGCCGGCTTCGGCCATGACCTGCTTGGCAAAGGCCTTGGAGGCCTCGAGCTGGGCTGCTGCCTTGCTGGGCCCGAACACGGGAATGCCCGCGGCACGGACGGCATCGGATACGCCGGCGGCGAGGGGCGCTTCCGGCCCGACGACCACCAGGTCGACGTCCAGCCGGGTGGCCAGCGCCGCCACGGCCTCCGGATCGTTCCCGTCAATGGCGTGCGTTGGGACAAGCTTGCTGATGCCGGCGTTGCCCGGAGCCGCATGGACTTCGGAAACGTTGGGATCTGCAAGCAGGGAGCGGACAATGGCGTGTTCGCGGCCGCCGGGGCCAATGACGAGTACCTTCACAGTCTCCAAGCGTACTTCGTGGAGAGGGCTGGCTCCTAAGCTGTGTCGGGCCCGGCCGGCGGCCCCCGTCCGTGCTTCCCGCCGCCTGGAACAATCCCCCGGACCCGCCGCTACGAACAACGGGCATGAAGAAGCTCACGAAGTGGCTCAAGGGCCCCGCCCCATTGGCGGCGCTGGCCGGCGTAGCGGCTGCCGCCGTCGTACTTTCCGTCGCGGAACTGATCGGCGCGTTTTTTACGGCGCGGGCCACCCCCGTCATCGCGCTGGGCTCCACGTTCATCGACTTCACGCCGCCGTGGATGAAGGACTTCGCGATCGCCACGTTCGGCACGAATGACAAGGCCGCTCTGTTCGTGGGCATGGGCCTGACCATTTTCCTGCTGGCGTGCGTGCTGGGCGTGGTGGCCTACCGCAAGTGGTCGCTGGGTGTGGCCGGAGTGCTGCTGATGGGCGCCATCATCGTGGCCAGCGTGGTGACCCGGGCCAGCGTCAAGCCGGTGGATGCCGTGCCGACGCTCCTCGGAACGGTGGCCGGACTCATCATGCTGCGGCTCCCGGTCTCCCGGCTGTGGCGGATGAGGCCCTTTCCCGAGGCCCCGGCCGACGTCGCGGCGAAGCTTCCGGACCGGCCCGCAACCACCCGGCGGGCATTCTTCACGGCAACCGGCCTGACCGCCGTGGCCGCCGGGATGGCCGCGACCGGCGGCCGTTTGCTGAGCGCTGCGCGCAGCAACGTGGCGCAGGCCCGCGGGTCGCTCCGGCTGCCGTCGCCGGGCAAGGCCGCGGCCGCGGTGCCCGCCGGGGTGCAGTCCGCGGTGCCCGGCGTCACGCCCTGGCTCACGCCGAACGGCGACTTCTACCGGATCGATACGGCGCTGAGCGTTCCCGAAATCAACGCAGACGAGTGGGAACTGCGCGTGCACGGCCTCGTGGAACAGGAGGTCCGGCTCACGTTCCAGGACCTGCTCGACGCCGACCTGATCGAGTCCCATGTGACCCTCACCTGCGTCTCCAACCCCGTGGGCGGCAACCTCGCCGGCAACGCCAAATGGCTGGGGCTGCCCATCCGCGAAGTCCTCAAGCGTGCCCGGCCCAAGGACGGCGCGGACATGGTGCTCTCCACGTCGATCGACGGGTTCAGCGCGTCGACTCCGCTGGAGGTCCTGCAGGATGGCCGCGACGCCATGCTCGCCATCGGCATGAACGGCGAGCCGCTGCCGCTGGAGCACGGCTACCCCGTCCGCATGGTGGTGCCAGGGCTGTACGGCTTCGTCTCCGCGACCAAGTGGGTGGTGGACCTGGAGGTGACGCGCTTTGCGGACAGCAAGGCGTACTGGACGCAGCGCGGCTGGTCCGAGCGGGGCCCCATCAAGACCATGGCCCGGGTGGAAGTACCCAAGTCCTTCGCCGTGGTGCCCGCCGGGCGGGTGGCGATCGGCGGCACGGCGTGGGCCCAGACCCGGGGCATCACCAAGGTGGAAGTCCAGATCGACGGCGCCGGGTGGGCACCGGCCGTCCTGTCTGACGAGGCCTCCGTGGTGACGTGGCGGCAATGGTCCTTCGACTGGGACGCCAAGCCCGGCTCGCACTACATCAGGGTGCGTGCCACGGACGGCACGGGCGAGGTCCAGACGGAGAAAAGGGCGGATCCGGTGCCCGATGGCGCTTCCGGCTGGCAGTCCGTCATGGTCACCGTGGAGTAGGGGCGGACCGGCCCCTGACGGGTCCCGGGAATGCGAATCCGGCACCATAGACTTGGGCTATGCCACTAAATTCGCATGCCACGTTCTCTGTGGAGTCCGCCGTCGAACTCGCGGTTGTGGAACGGAGCGGATTCGTCGAATCCCGGCACATCGGAGCAGCAGTGGTCCTGGCCGCGGACGGCATGGTGGTCACCCAGCTCGGCGACATCACCACCCCCATCCTTGCCCGCTCCACGCTGAAGCCGCTGCAGGCCCTGGCCTCAATGCAGTCCGGCGTTCCGCTCCGGGGTGCCCAGGTGGCCCTCGCCTGCGCCTCCCACACCGGCTCGCTGGACCACATGGACGTGGTGGAGGGCATGCTGAAAGCCGCCGGCGTTAAGGAGGAGCAGCTTCAGTGCCCGGCCGCCTGGCCGCAGGACGAGACAGCGCGAACGTGGCTCACCCGCTCCGAGAAGGGCAAGTCCAGGCTGGCCTACAACTGCTCCGGCAAGCACGCCGCGTTCCTGTGGGCCTGCACCGAAAACGGCTGGGACACGCACAGCTACCTGGAGCCTAACCACCCCCTGCAGCAGCGCATCCGCACCGTGATCGAGGAGTATTCGGGCGAGAACATCGCGCACCTGGGCATCGACGGCTGCGGCGCCCCCGTGGCCGCGATTTCGCTGACCGGCCTGGCCCGCGCCTACTCCAAGCTGGCGAAGGCGCCCGGCGACAAGAATTCCAACGCCCGGGCAGCCACGATCGCCACGTCGATGCTGGACTACCCGTGGGCCGTGCAGGGCAGGGGTGAGGCCAACACCATCGTGATGGAGGAGCTGGACGTCATTGCCAAGATCGGCGCGGAGGGCATCCTGGTCATGGCCACGACGCAGGGCGTATCAGTGGCGGTGAAGGTGCTGGACGGAAACCTGCGTGCCACGTCGCTGATCGGCCTGACGCTGCTGGCCGCCGCCGGCGCCGTGGATATTCCAGGCGTGTCCAGTGTGCTGGAAAAGGTGGTGGAGCCCGTCCTCGGCGGCGGCCGGCCGGTGGGCAGGATCCGCCTGGGGCACGCCGTTTCGGCCCTGCTGGACTAGGCCCCTAACCTGGCCGCCCTACGCGGGCCAGGCGCCGGGCCGGAGGGCGAAACAGCCGGGTTCCGGAGCCTGTGGCGTAGGGTAATGACGGAAGAAAATCGATGTGGAGGTGCCAGGACGTTGGCTGTTTCCCGACGCCGGATTGACCCCGAAGAGGGCCGAGCGGCCGTGGCCCAATGGTCGGCCGCCGGCACGCCGCCGGCTGCAGGTTCCGCCGCACCTTCCGCTGCGGGTACCGGCGCAGGTACCGCCGCACCGGAGGTCCCCCGGTCCGTGATTGCGACGGCGGTGCGCTACTCGCTCGAGGAAGTCACCGCCCGGGCACCCGGCAACTCCGTCGAGGTCCGGGTCCCGCCGTTCGGCGTCACCCAGTGCGTCGAAGGCCCGCGCCATACCCGAGGCACGCCGCCGAACGTCATCGAGTGCGACGCCGCCACCTGGCTTGCGATGGTGACCGGCACGTTGAGTTGGGCGGACGCCGTCGGGGGCGGACGGGTGGCTGCCTCCGGACTCCGCGCCGACCTGTCGGCGCTGCTGCCCCTGTAGCCACGGCCTGTCGTCGCCTTAACGCGTGACACTCCGCCCCGGGATAGTCGGGGCGGAGTGTCGCGGGCTACGAGCTGGAGGCTGTGGCCGCAGCGCCGTGCAGCTATTCGTGGTTGATGGCCGCCGACGGCTTGCTCATCTGGAACTCGGGGATCTGGTCGGCGGTCGGGCCGCCACGGAACTTGGGTGACGGCTGGCCGCCGCCGCTGATCCGTTCAAGTTCCTGGTCCTCGAAGTCGTCCTCGACGCCGAGCATGATCGCCGAATCGTGGTTGGTGATCTCGCCCTTGAAGGCCCGGACCATGACGTCACGGTCAAACTGTCCTTCCCACTTGGAGACCACGAAGGTGGCCACGCAGTTGCCCAGCAGGTTGACCACCACGCGCATCGAGTCCATCAGGCGGTCGGCCCCCAGGAGGAGGGCGACGCCGGCAACCGGGAAGATCCCGAGGGCTGCCGCGGTGGCGGAGAGGGCCAGGAAGGAGGATCCGGGGACGCCGGCCATGCCTTTGGACGTCAGCAGGAGGACACCCAGTGCCGCGAGCTGCTGCCCCAGGTCAAGGTGGTGGCCGAATGCCTGGGCCAGGAACAGCAGGGAAATCGAAAGGTAGATCGCGGCGCCGTCGAGGTTGAACGAGTAGCCAGTGGGAACCACCAGGCCGGTGGTGGCCCGGGAGCAGCCCGCGTTGGTCAGCTTGGTCATGATGCGCGGCATGACGGCCTCGGTGGACGCCGTGCCGAGGGCCAGGAGAAACTCCTCCCTCGTGTACTTGAGGAACTGCCACAGCGGGACGCGGGCGAAGCCCCACGCCACGAGGAACAGGAGCCCGATGAAGACCAGGGCTGCGCCGTAGCAGGCGGCGATGAGCTGGGCGTAGGTTCCGAGGGTGTCCAGCCCGTATTGGCCGATGATGAACGCCATCGCGCCAAACGCGCCGATCGGGGCCACCTTCATGATCCAGGACATGATCTTGAAGATCAGTTCCAGGACGGTCTCCATGAGGCTGACAACCGGCATGCAGCGCTCGCGGCCGATGACGACGATGGCCGCCCCGAAAAAGACCGAGAAGAAGAGGACCTGCAGCAGGCTGTTGCTGGCGAAGGCTCCGATGACGCTGGTGGGAATGATGTCCAGGATGAAGGATGCGGCATCCTTGGGCACGGCGTGGCCGGTCTTGGCGTCGACCGCCTCCTGCGACAGGGTGCTCGGGTCGATGTTCAGGCCGGCTCCCGGCTGGACGATGTTGCCCACAACCAGGCCAAAGACCAGGGCGAAAAGCGTGGCCGCTGTGAAGTACAGAAGTGCTTTGACTCCTACCCTTCCGACCGCCTTGACGTCGCCTACGGCTGAGATTCCGGTGACGATCACCAGGAAGATCAGCGGCGCGATGATCATTTTGATGAGCTGGATGAAGCCGTCACCTAGCGGCCTCAGTTGAGCGCCTAGGTCCGGCCAGAAATGCCCTATGAGAACACCTGCCACGACGGCGATCAGAATTTGGAAGAAGAGCGACCTGTACAGGGGCTTCTTCTTCGACGGCGCCGAACTCGCCTTCAGCGCCGCGGAATCTGGGATCTTCATTGATCTGTACCTATTCAATCGGGGACAGCCCCGGAAATCGGGGTCTAATTCCAAAGTAACCCCGCTCACATTATTCCGCAAGGGGATAAACACTTTCCACACTACGGAAAAGGCGAACCGATTTTGGGCACGCAAAAATCCGCTGCGCCTCCGGGCATCCGCGCGGGGATCCAGTGTGCGGAGGTCCGAAGACGTAGCGGAAACGGTGGGGAGTGCTGTTAGCCGCGGCCGATGAAGGGCATGCCGGCAGCCGTGATGACCACGGAGCCCACACTGGCCGATGGCGGCATGCCGGCCATCATCAGGACCGCCCGGGCGGCGTCTTCCACGGGGAACATGGGCTCGACTTTGCGGGTGCCGTCCGCCTGGAGCGCGCCCGAGCCGGCGCCGATGGTGTCCATGATTTCGGTGGCGGTATTGCCGATGTCGATCTGGCCGCAGGTGATGCCGAAGCCGCGGCCGTCAAGCTCGATGCTCTTGGTCAGGCCTGTCATGGCGTGCTTGGTGACGGCGTAGGCCACGGTCCGCGGCCGCGGTGAATGCGCCGAGATGGATCCGTTGTTGATGATCCGGCCGCCCTGCGGAGTCTGCGCCTTCATGGCGCGGACAGCCGCACCGGCGCACAGCAGCGATCCGGTGAGGTTCACGGCAACGGTGGCTTCCCAGCCGGCGAGCGTAATCTCATCCACCGACGCCGCCGGGCCAAACACGCCCGCGTTGTTGAACAGCACGTCCACCCTCCCCCACCGCTGGAGGGCGGCAGCGAAAAGGCGCTCGACGTCGTCGGGCACGGTGACGTCGCACGGCACCGCCAGTGCGTCCGGGTGGCCGCCTGCCGTTTCGAGCAGCTGCGCCTCGCGGCGGCCGGCCAGGGCCACGCGGTAACCGCCCGCGAGCATTTGGCGGGCCACCGCCCGGCCAATGCCGGAACCGGCCCCGGTGACGACGGCGACGGGTCCGGGCTTTGGCGTGGTGGTCATGCGGTACTCCTGCTGGTTCCTGGCCTAGTGGCCGGCTTGCTGGGCCGGCTTACTGGGTGGCGTGAACATCCGCCCCCATCAGTGGCCAGCCTATGACGGTCTTGGGCCGGGGCGTGGCGTAAGTCCGGACCTTGGACGTGGACAGCCGCATCCGGACGAGCGATTCCGCAATGGTCACCGCGGCCGCCACGCCGTCCACCACCGGAACTCCGGCCCGCTGCCGGATCTGCTCGTCGAGTCCGGCCATGCCGCCGCAGCCCAGGACGATCACCTCGGCCTTGTCCTCCCGGACGGCAAGCAGGGCCTGTTCGATGATTGCCTCGACGGCGCGCCCGGGTTCTTCCTCAAGCTCCAGGACTGCCATGCCGCTGGCCCGCACCGACGCGCACCGGGCGTCGAGGCCGGCCAGCTTCAGCCGGTCTTCGATGAGCGGCACGGCACGGTCAAGGGTGGTGACCACGGAGTACTTGTGGCCGAGGAACATGGCAGTGCTTGCCGCGGCCTCGGTGATGTCGACGACGGGCACATCCAGCAGCTCCTGGAGTCCCTCCCGGCCATGCTCCCCGTACCCTGCCTGGATGACGGCGTCGAACGGTTCCGGGTAGCTGACCACGCGGTCCATCACGGCAATGGCGGCCAGGTAGCTTTCGAAGTTGCCCTCGCAGGAATCCGCGCCGAAGCGCGGCGTGAGCCCGATGATCTCGGTGCCGGGCGCCGCGATGCTGCGGGCCTGCGCGGCGATGGAGTCGGTCATGGACCGGGTGGTGTTGACGTTGGCGACGAGAATGCGCAAGTTGTCCTCCTGGGATGCGTGCGGGCTGCGGTCAGTGGGTGCTCGCGACGGCGATGGACTCGCCGTCGACGTCCTCGAACTGCTGCTTGTGGTCGGCGATCAGGTAGTACGTCAGGGCGGCGACGCCCGCGCCGAAGAACCAGGCGAACGGGGCTGCTGCCTCGAGTGCCGGGACGAAGGCGATGAGGATCGCGACGGCGGAGGCCGGCAGGAGCGCGGTGATCGCTTTGGGATTCACGCCCTTCTTGTAGAAGTACGCACCGCCGGGGTTGTCGCTGTACAGCTCGGGGACGTTGACCTTGCCGCGGCGGAGCAGCCAGTAATCGGCCATGACCACGCCGAACAGCGGGCCGAGCAGGGCACCGAGTCCGCCGAGGAAGTACACGATGACCAGCGGGTTGTTGTAGAGGTTCCACGGCAGGATGACCAGACCGATTGTGCCGCTGACCCAGGCCGCCTTGCGGAAGTCCAGGTGCTTGGGGAACAGGTTGGTGAGGGCGTAGACGGGGGCGACGAAGTTGGCCATCAGGTTCACGGCAATGGTCAGGATGAGGATCGCGAGGCAGGCCAGCACCAGGAAGAGGGTGTTGGGAATGCTTTCGACGATGTCCGACGGCGTTTCGATGATGGTGCCGTTGATCTTGTACTGCCCGCCGGCCAGGACCACCACGATGGCGCCGAACAGGAGCATGTTGATCGGGATGCCCCAGAAGTTGCCGCGGACGATCGATTTCCTGGACTTGGCCGAGCGGGTGAAGTCGCAGAAGTTCAGGACGAAGGTTCCGTAGATGGACACCCAGAGGGCGCCGCCGGCGAAGATGGTCCGCCACATGTCGCCGCCTTCAAGACCCCTGATGCCGGTCCACTGGATGGCGCCGTGGGCCTCGATGAAGACCCAGACGGCCAGCAGGACCATGGTCAGCAGGATGATGGGACCGGCGAACGCCTCGTATTTGCGGATCATCTCCATGCCGAAGCTGACGATCACCAGCTGCACGATCCACAGCGCAACGAACGCGATCCAGCCCAGCGTGGACAGGCCGAGGATGGAGTTGGTGTCCAGTTCATGCAGGGACGGGACCATGGCCACGAGCATCACCCGAAGCACCACCGACGCCAGGAACGTCTGGATGCCGAACCAGGCCACCGCGACGGCGCCGCGCAGCAGGCTGGCCAGCTGGGCGCCGCGGATCCCGAAGCTGATCCGGCTCATGACCGGAAAGGGAACGCCGGTCTTCTGGCCCATGAAGCCGGAAAAGCTGAGCAGCGCGAAGAGAAGGACGGCGCCGATGGCCAGGGCCATGAGGATCTGCCAGCCGCCGAGGCCGAGGGAGAAGAGGCCGACGGCGAACGCGTAGTTTCCGAGGCTGTGGACGTCGTTCGCCCACAGGGTGAAGATGCTGTAGCCGGTCCAGCGGCGTCCGTGCCGCTTGGTGGGAGCGAGGTCGGCGTTGTAAAGCGTGGGGCTGATGTCGTGGCCCGAGGCGGTGCTGGCCGCCTCGCAGAGGGCGTCGATGCCCGTGGCGGGATGGACCGGCTTGCCCGACAGCGCTGTCGGGGCGGGAGCCGTTTCGACGCCGACTGATGGGGTCGTCTGCATCTGGTTTCTCCAGTTCTGGGGAAGGATTGAGGGCGGAAGGCTGAGCTTCCGGGTAGCTGATTCCGCGTTGTGGAAATTAGCTTTTGAAGAGTGGAATTACTGTATGACCTAGGTCACCCCGGCGTCAAGGTTGATTTGCTGCGCCGGGCGGTCACAATCGGCACCCAGCCTCCGGGAAGCCCCAATTGGGGCACGCCCGGGCCGCCCGCCTTGACCGGCCAATCCTTTAGTGCCTAATCTCGAATGGCAAGAATGCTTTCTCACAATACGAAAACATGAGCCCAACATTCAAAGATGAAACGAGGCTGCCGTGGCTGCAGGAGAAGATACCTCCCATATCCTCAGCGGGTTGACTAACCAGCTGCCTGATCGTGATCCGGAAGAGACCGCCGAGTGGGTTGAGTCCCTGGATTCGCTGATCAGGGAACAGGGCACCGAGCGTGCCCAATACATCATGCGCAGTCTCCTGCAGCGTGCCGGCGCCCAGAGCGTCGGGGTTCCGATGGTCACCACCGCGGACTATGTGAACACGATCCCGGCGGACCAGGAAGCGGAGTTCCCGGGCAACGAGGAGTTCGAACGCCGGTACCGGGCGTACATGCGCTGGAACGCGGCCGTGATGGTGCACCGGTCCCAGCGGCCCGGGATCGGGGTGGGCGGGCACATCTCCACCTACGCCGGGGCCGCGACGCTGTACGAGGTCGGCTTTAACCACTTCTTCCGCGGCAAGGACCACCCCGGCGGCGGGGACCAGGTCTTCTTCCAGGGCCACGCCTCCCCCGGGATGTACGCGAGGGCGTTCATGGAGGGCCGGCTCACCGAGCAGGACCTGGACGGGTTCCGGCAGGAAAAGTCCAAGGCCGGGCACGCGCTCTCCTCCTACCCGCACCCGCGGCTGATGCCGGAGTTCTGGGAATTCCCCACCGTCTCGATGGGCATCGGGCCGATGAACGCGATCTACCAGGCCCAGTCCAACCGGTACCTGCACAACCGCGGCCTGAAAGACACCGCGGAGCAGCAGGTCTGGGCGTTCCTGGGCGACGGCGAAATGGACGAGCCCGAGTCCCGCGGCCTGCTCCAGCTCGCCGCGAACGAGAACCTGGACAACCTGAACTTCGTGATCAACTGCAACCTCCAGCGCCTGGACGGGCCGGTGCGCGGCAACGGCAAGATCATGCAGGAACTCGAGGCGTTCTTCCGCGGCGCGGGCTGGAACGTGATCAAGGTGGTCTGGGGCCGGGAATGGGATGACCTGCTCGCCCGCGACTCCGACGGGTCGCTGGTGAAGATCATGAACGAAACCCCGGACGGGGACTACCAGACCTACAAGGCCGAATCCGGCGGGTTCGTCCGCGAACACTTCTTCGGCAAGACCCCGCAGACCAAGGACATGGTCGCGGACCTGACCGATGACCAGATCTGGAACCTCAAGCGCGGCGGCCACGACTACCGCAAGGTCTACGCCGCGTACAAGGCCGCGACCGAATTCAAGGGCAAGCCCACCGTGATCCTGGCCAAAACGGTCAAGGGCTACGGACTCGGCGCGCACTTCGAAGGCCGCAACGCCACCCACCAGATGAAAAAACTCACCCTCGACGACCTCAAGGAATTCAGGGACTACTTAAGGATTCCGATTTCCGACGCCCGGCTGGAGGAGGACCCCTACAGCCCGCCCTACTACCACCCCGGCGCGGACGCACCCGAGATCGCCTACCTCCTTGAGCGGCGCGCGGCGTTGGGCGGCTATACGCCCGAGCGCCGTCCCAACCACGCGGCCATTGAACTGCCTGAGGCCAAGACCTATGAGGTGGCCAAGCGCGGTTCGGGCAAGCAGCAGGCCGCCACCACCATGGCGTTTGTGCGGCTCCTGAAGGACCTTCTCCGCGACAAGAAGTTCGGTCACCGGATCGTTCCCATCGTGCCGGACGAATCACGGACCTTCGGCATGGACGCGTTCTTCCCCACCGCCAAGATCTACAACCCGGGAGGCCAGAACTACCTGTCCGTGGACCGGGACCTGGTCCTGGCCTACAAGGAGTCCGCCCAGGGCCAGCTGATCCACCCCGGCATCAACGAAGCCGGCGCCGTTGCGGCGTTCACCGCCGCCGGAACCGCCTACGCCACCCACGGCGTGCCGCTGGTCCCGGTCTACGTGTTCTACTCCATGTTCGGCTTCCAGCGCACCGGCGACGCCTTCTGGGCCGCAGCCGACCAGATGAGCCGCGGCTTCATCATCGGCGCCACCGCAGGACGGACCACCCTCACCGGCGAAGGACTCCAGCACGCCGACGGCCACTCCCCGCTGCTTGCCTCCACCAACCCGGCCGTGGTCACCTACGACCCCGCCTACGGCTACGAAATGGGCCACATCGTGCGGGACGGACTCGAGCGCATGTACGGTGAACACCCCGACGGCGGGACGGCCGGTTCGGCCACGGACCGGAACCTCATGTACTACATCACGGTGTACAACGAGCCGATCACCCAGCCAAACGAACCCGAGAACCTCGACGTCAACGGCGTGCTGAAAGGCATCTACCGCGTATCAGCGTCGGGCGCTGAAGGTCCCAAGAGCCAGATCCTGGCCTCCGGCGTGTCGGTGCCGTGGGCCCTGGACGCGCAGCGGATCCTGGCAGAGGACTGGGGCGTCTCCGCGGACGTCTGGTCCGTCACCTCCTGGAACGAGCTCCGCCGCGACGGCCTGGCCGCCGAGGAAGAGGCGTTCCTGAACCCCGGCGAACCGGCCCGGGTCCCCTTTGTGGCCCAGCAACTGGCAGACGCCCAGGGTCCCGTCGTGGCGGTCTCCGACTACATGAAGGCCGTCCCGGACCAGATCCGCCAGTTCCTGCCCCACCAGTTCGCCTCCCTCGGCGCCGACGGCTTCGGCTTCTCCGACACCCGCGCCGCCGCACGCCGCTTCTTCAAGAACGACACCCACTCGATCGTGGTGAAAACCCTGCAGCTGCTCGCGGCCAGGGGAGAGGTGGACGGCGGAGTGCCTGCGTATGCGATGGACCGCTACAAGCTCCTCGACGTCAACGCGGGCACCACCGGCGGAGCCGGCGGCGAGTCCTGACCGCTGCTGGTTGAGCCTGCCGAAACCTGGTCCCGGCAGGCTCAACCGGCGGAGTGCACGCTCCCCGCAACCAGCGACGGCGGTCCCCCCCCTCCCGTGGGGGCCCCCCGCGGCCCGGCAGGGGTGCGCGTTCGATTTACGTTGAGCTCAGCCCCGGGCGACGGTCAACGATGAAACCGGTCGCAGCGTTTTCCCGCACCGCGGTGATGCCTGCGACCACTGCTTTGATGTTCGGGAAGCTGGGTGAAACCGCAACCACGGCGCCATCCTCCGCCGTGAGCCGGAACCGGAATGCCCCCTTGCCTTCGCTCAGTATTTCGAATGTGCCTGCCATCTATGCTCCTTCTGGGCTGCGCCATTGCAGCCGTCTGTGACCCCCAATTGCCAACACGACGTCTACGACGTTAGCGGCCATTAACCGAAGTAGCCACCCCTACTAATCGGTAGTTTTCCGGCGGCACCATGGCGGGGCCCGTCCGTCGGCCCCCAGCAAAGTCCCCTAAGGTGGTGCACATGTCAGATTCCCCGACGGTTGCCACCACGGCTGTCCTGCTGGCAGCGGGCGCCGGAACCAGGCTGGGACTCGGTCCGAAGGCGCTCCTGCCCTTCCGCGGCCGCACGCTCGTTGAGGTGCTGGCGGACGTGCTGGTCGACGGCGGCTGCCGTGAAGTGGTGATCGTCCTTGGCGCGGCCGCCGGCACCGTCCGCGCCGCCACCGATCTGGGCCGGCACACCGTCGTGGAGAACGCGGACTGGGCCGGCGGCATGGGCAGCTCCTTGAGGCTGGGGCTCTCCTGCGCCCGGCCCGGGGACAACGTGCTCGTGGCTCTTGTTGACCAGCCGGGGCTGACACCGGACACTGTGGCCCGCCTGCTCAGGACGCACCGGCCCGGCCGGGTGACGGCCGCGGCCTACCCGGATGCGGCAGGGAAGCTCCGGCGCGGGCACCCGCTTTTGCTCGACTCCACGCTCCGCGCCGGCGCGGCGGAGTCGGCAACGGGCGACGCCGGAGCGCGGCAATTCCTGCAGGCCCACCCGGGGCTGATCGACCTGGTGGACTGCGGAGCGCAGACCGGGGGCGATGAGTCCGGCGGCGCGGACATCGACACCCTGGACCAGTTGCACCTGCTGGACTGACCCCGCCCGCCACAGCAACGCGGGGTCAGATATCGCCCCATAGCGGCCCCGGATTGGGCCGGAAGTGACCCCGCGTTGCAGCTACCAGCGGGGGTGGATCGCCTCGCGGAAGTAGTGGTCGTAGATCCAGGCCACGCCCTCGTTGAACTCCGCGTCCAGGGTTATTCCGGCCGCGGCCGCGTTGGACCGTGCCTGCTCCACGTTCCGGGCACCGGGGATTACCGAAGTCACGCCGTCCTGCGCGGCGATCCAGGCGATGGCTGCCTGCGCGGTGCCGGCCCCCTCGGGCACCAGCTGCTCGAACTCGGCAACCGCCTTGAGCCCGAGCTCGTAATCGACGCCGGAGAACGTCTCTCCGACGTCGAACGCGCCGCCGCTGCGGTTGTAGTTGCGGTGGTCGTCCGCGGCGAACGAGGTGTCTTTGGTGTACTTGCCGGACAGCAGGCCGGACGCGAGGGGCACGCGGGCGATGATTCCCACGCCCGCGTCCTTTGCGGCGGGGAGGACCTCGTCCAGCGGCTTAAGCCGGAACGCGTTCAGGATGATCTGCACCGACGCCGTGCCGGCGTGGCTGATCGCTTCCAGTGCTTCGTCTGTACGTTCCACGCTGACGCCGTAGTTCCGGATGGCGCCCTCGGCGACGAGGGTGTCCAGGGCGTCATACACCTCGGCGTTGCTGTAGACGGACGTGGGCGGGCAGTGCAGCTGGACCAGGTCCAGGGAGTCGGTCCCCAGGTTGCGGCGGGAACGGTCCGTCCATTCGCGGAAGTTGGCCAGGTTGTAGTTCTCCGGGCGCTGTTCCGCCCGGCGCCCCATCTTGGTGGCAACCGTGATGCCCAGCCCAGGGTTGTCCGCCAGGAACGCGCCGATGGCCTGTTCGCTGCGGCCGTCCCCGTAGACATCAGCCGTGTCGAAGAACGTCACCCCCGCTTCAGCCGAGGCGGCGAGGATGGCTTGCGCCTGCGCCGGATCCACGTTCCCCCAGTCGGCGCCGAGCTGCCAGGTGCCGAGTCCTACGACGGAAACGTTCCGTCCGGTCTTGCCTAAAATGCGCTGTTCCATCCCACGACTATATGTGGGGAACCCCAACGCGGGGTCACTTAGCGCCCGTTTGACGCGGTTCATTGGGCGCTAAGTGACCCCGCGTTGCGTTTGGCGGCGCGGACGCTTTGGTGGCGGGGACCAGACCGGCTTCCTTCAGGCCCAGGTAAATCTTGTCCCGGGCGATGGGCAGCTCGGCGAACCGCACCCCGGTGGCGTGGCGGATGGCGTTCGCCAGGGCCGGAGCCACCGGGTTGAACGGGCTCTCACTCATGGACTTTGCCCCGAGCGGCCCGAGTTTGTCGTTCGTGTCGGCGAAGTACACCTCGCTGCGCGGCACATCGGCGAAGGAGGGGATGTGGTACTGCCGGAGGATGTCGGTGGTGACGCGTCCGGCGTCGTCCAGCCTGACCTCCTCATAGAGCGCGGCGCCCAGTGCCTGCGCGATCCCGCCCTCGATCTGGCCGCGGCACTGCCGCGGGTTCACCACCACGCCGGCGTCCGCCGCCTGGACGCTCTGCAGGATCTTCAGTTCCCCTGTTCCGGTGTTCACGGCGACCCGGAACCCATGGACGTTGAAGGCCACCGATCGCGGGGTCCCGCCCCAGCGCCCCTCGGCGGCGAGTTCGACGCCGGCCCGGCTGGCGGCGTCGTAAAGTTCCGTCAGCGGCACCCGGGTTCCCTCGCAGACCACGGCGTCGCCGTCGAGCACGCAGCCCGATGCCTGGATCTGCCGGCTGCCGGCGGCGAAGGCCCGGATCCGGACGGCAAGTTCCTCGGCGGCGCCCAGCGTTGCCTTGCCCGCCACAACGGTTCCGGCGGAGCCGAAGGCGCCGGTGTCGTGCTCGATTAGGTCCGTGTCAGACTGCCGGACCGCGACCCGGGCGGCCACCGTGGACAGTGCCGTCGCCGCGAGCTGTGCGTGCACGGTGGTGGTCCCGTTGCCGAATTCGGCGGTCCCGACGTCGGCGGCGTACGTGCCGTCCGCAAGGAGCCTGAGCTTCGAATGTGCAAAATGGCCCCGCGGCGGCACGGTGTCGATCATGGACAGCGCCGTGCCCTCCCCCGTGACCCAGTCCGGCCCGAGATCGTCCAGCCCGGCGGACCGGTAGCGTTCACGGCCCCGTTCCAGGGCGTCCTGCACCAGCCGCGTGCACTGGTCCAGCCCGTAGCTGCCGTAATGGACGTCCTCTTCGGGCTCGGAGTGCGTGGAGAGCATGTCATCGCCCTCGCGGACCATGTTGCGGCGGCGGAACTCCAGGGGGTCCATGCCGATGCCGAGGGCCAGCTCATCCATGGCCGATTCGATGGCGAAGATCATCTGGCTCAGGCCGTAGCCCCGGAACGCGCCGGAGGGCACCGTGTTGGTGTACACGGCGAGGGCGTCCACCTTCTTGTTGGCGCATTTGTAGACCGCGAGCGATTCGCCGCAGCCGTGGAACATGACGCCGGGTGCGTGGTTGCCGTAGGCGCCGGTGTTCGTGAGGACGTCCAGCTGCAGCGCCGTCAGCCTGCCATCGCTGCCGGCGCCGGCCTTGAGCTTGATGGTGAACGGGTGGCGGACGGTGCTGGCGGTGAACTGCTCGGTGCGCGTGAACTCCAGCTGCACCGGGCGCCCCAGCTTCAGGGCTGCGAGCGCCGCGATGTCCTCCGTCAGCACCTCCTGCTTCCCGCCGAAGCCGCCGCCCACGCGTCCGGCAACCACGTGGACCTGTTCCTCCGGCAGGCCGAACACGCGGCAGAGCGTGCGCCGCACGAGGAACGGGACCTGGCTGGACGTGCGCACCTGCAGCCTGCCGGCGTCGTCCACCGAGGCGATGGACGCGTGCGTCTCCAACGCCACGTGCTGCACGCGCTGGGTCCGGTACGTCTGTTCGTGGACGAAGTCCGCCGCCGCAAACCCGTCCCGGACACTGCCCAGTTCGGAGTGCAACTCGGCCACGATGTTCCGGTCCGGCCGGGCGATCCGTGCGGCGCCGGCGTCCTTGTCGCCGTGGAGCGCGGGCGCCCCGGGACTGGTGGCATCCTGCGGCGTGAACACGGCGGGGAGTTCTTCGTAGTCCACCCGGACGGCGCGGACGCCCGCCTCGGCCGCGGCCACGGACTCGGCCACGACGGCGGCAACGCGCTGCCCGCGGAACCTCACCACGGTGTCCAGCACCCGGGTGTCGTCGGGGTCGTCGGTGTAGAGCTCGTGCTGGGCGCTGGAAAACAGCTGGGCCGGCGCATCCTCGTGGGTGAGGACGGCTACGACGCCGGGGACTGCCAGGGCCGCGGACTTGTCGATGGACAGCACCCGGGCGTGGGCGTGCGGCGATCGCACGAGCTTCAGGTGAAGCAGTCCGGGCAATTCCTCCGCCGGGACGTCCAGCGTGTAGCGGGCCTGGCCGGTCACCACGGCCCGGCTGGCGGGGGCGGGTACGTCGTCGCCCAGCTGGCCGGGCTGCGGCGCGGGCTGGCCTTCGCCGGCGATGCCCGAGCCCGGCCCGGCGGGATCCGGGTGGCCCTCGTGGCCGCACACGGCGTCGCCGATGGCCCGGTACCCCGTGCAGCGGCACAGGTTTCCTTTCAGGCTGCGGGGCAGGCTCTCCTTCTGGGAGTCACCGAAGGTGGCGGCCGTCATCACCATGCCGGCGGTGCAGAAACCGCACTGGAAGCCCTGCCGGTCCAGGAACTGCTGCTGCATCGGATGGAGCGCGGCGCCGGCCGTGGCGCCGGCGGCGCGGCCGTCGGTTGCGCCGCCGATGCCGGCCGTGGTTTCGGCCGCGGTTCCGGCGAGGCCCTCGATGGTGGTGACTGCGTGGCCGTCGGCGCGCACGGCCGGATAGATGCAGCTGTGCACGGGCGTGCCATCAACGTGCACGGTGCAGGCTCCGCAGTCCCCGCCGTCGCAGCCCTTCTTGACGCCGAGGTTGCCCTGTTCGCGCAGGAACGTGCGCAGGCACTGGCCGGGGCGCGGCGGGGTGTCCACCGCTGCGCCGTTGATGTCGATGGCCATGATCAGGCCCCTTCCTGCGGCGTGGATTCCCGCCGCGGACTCTGTGGCGGCCAGAAATCGCCGGACACACGGGAGGGCATCCCGCCCGTCCGGGTGTCCAGCTCGTCCCGGATCTCCCCGGCCAGGCGGTACGTCATGTCGCGCCGCCAGGCCGGCAGGCCGTGAATGTCGTCGTGGTACAGGCTGTCCGGGATGGCCCCGTCCAGCGCGGCTGCGAGGTCCTCCGCGTCCGGCGCCGAGCCGAAGCGCAGCTGCACGGGCCGCTTCGTCGCGGCCGTGACAGTGAGCGTCAGGTGCCCGCAGCCGTCGAGCGTTCCGATCAGCAGCACCCCCGAGCGGCCGAGGTTGCTCAGCGACAGCCGGCGGAACGCCACCCGCGAGGACAGGGCCGACGCCGGGAGGCTGACACTGCGCAGCAGCTCGCCTGGTGCCAGGGCGTTCTGCCCGTCTCCGGTGATGAACTCCGCCACCGGCAGCTCCCGGCTGGAGCCGTCCGGGCTGAGCACCGTGGCGGTGCCGTCCAGTCCGGCGCAGAGCGAGATCATGGGGCCGGCGGGGAGTGAGGTGCACAGGTTTCCGCCCACCGTGGACATGTTCCACACCTTGAAAGACGCCACGAAGGAGTCGCAGCAGGGGCGGATGAGGTCCAGGCCGGGCCAGTCGGGGGCCGGTGCCGGTGATCCGGGTGCCGGTGACTCTGCGGTCACTGATCCGGCATTCGGTGATCCGGCCAGCGTGTCCGGCAGTGCGTAGAGCTCGGCAACGGTGCACGTGGCGGCGAGCTCGATGCCCGCATCTGTCACCGTGACTGCGGGCCAGCCGGCCGAGCCGAGGTCCAGCAGGCGCCGGAGCGGCTCCGGGCCGAAGGCGGTGCTGCCGTAGGAAAAGAGCACGGTGCCGCCGGCGAGCCAGGCGTCGCCGTCGCGCCAGTCGGCAGGGTCCGTGGTGCGGACCACGGCCTCAATGGTGTTCATGTCCATGCTGTCTCCTGGCGGGCTGATGCGGTGCCGGGGCGCGGCTCTGTGCTGAGGCGCGGCCCGGAAGGGCGGCGCGGTTCGGCGAAGAGGCTTTGTTCAGAGGGGAAGCGGGGCTCGGCGGGAAGGCGGTGGATGGGACCGGTGCCGTCTTTGAGCGGCGGGCAGGCCGCGGAGCCACTGCGGGCAGCGATGAGCTCCGCGGTAATGGAGACCGCCACTTCGGCCGGCGTGACGGCCCCGAGATCCAGGCCGATCGGTGAATGCAGCCGGGCCAGTTGTGCCGGGGTCACGCCCGCCTCGAGCAGGGCATCGACGCGCTGCCGGTGGCTGCGCCGCGAGCCCATCGCTCCGACGAACGCGACGTCCAGGCCGAGTGCGGTCCTCAGGAGCGGGATGTCGAATTTGGGGTCGTGGGTGAGCACGCAGATCACGGTCCTCGCGTCCACCCGGCCCGCGGAGGCTTCGGCGGCGAGATACCTGTGCGGCCAGTCGGTGGCGACGTCATCCGCGGCGGCGAAGCGGTCCTGTCCGGAGAACGCGGGGCGGGCGTCGCAGAGCGTGACGCGGTAGCCGAGCAGCTTTGCGGTAGGCAGCAGCGCGGCGCCGAAGTCGTTGGCCCCGAAGACCAGCAAACGGGCCGCAGGCAGCCTGCTCTCCACGAGCAGCATGGCCGGCTCCGGGCCGGTGCCGTCGTTTTGTGGCACGGCTGTGCCGGAATCCGTGCCGGAAACTACAACCGAACCTTCACCGGACGTTGCCGCGGCGTGGAACGAGTCGGGGGCCGAGGTGCCGGCCGCCGGAAGGCAGCCCTCCGGCGGGGCGAGCCGCACCAGTCCGGTCCGGCCGCCGCGCAGCAGCGGTTCCAGCTGGGCAGCGGCCGCCAGCATCTGCCGCCCGGCCGCCGGGGCGCCAACATGGTTCAGTCCCAGTAGCGCCGCGAGTTCCGCGGAAGAGGCCACCCGGAAGGTTACCGGATCGGGGATCACGACGGCGCCGCCCCCGCGGGCGTCCACCCGCCGGATCAGGGCCAGTGCGCCGTCGGGTCCGTGGCCGGTGAGCGCCTGCAGGTTCTCCAGCCGGAGGCCGCCCGGGGCCGATCCCAGCGGCTGGATGTGGACCTCCAGCTCACCGCCGCAGGTGAGCCCGACGGCGAACGCGTCCTCGCGACTGTAGCCGAAATGCTCGAGGCGGCTGCCGCCGTCGGCCATCACTTCGAGTGCCGACTGAACCACGGCCCCCTCAACGCAGCCGCCGGACAGGCTGCCCAGGATCCTTCCCGTTTCGGAAACCAGCATGGACGTCCCCGGCGGGCGCGGTACCGAGCCGCTGGCCGCAACGATGGTGGCCACGGCACACCGCTCGCCGGACACCGCCGGGCGCCAGCCGCTCAGAGAAGGCATTAGATCCAGCATGGCGGCACTCCCTCTTCCCGTGCGATGGTGCCCATATTGTCATTCCTATCCTTTGTACGGGGAAGCGTTCACCATGGCGCACGCATCAATTTGGTTGCAGTTGGTGGACCGGGGCGGGCCCCATCTGCCTGCCCCGGTCCGGTCTTTGTCGGCCGGCTACGCGCCGAACCGTTAGGCGCCGAGCCTCTAGGCGCCGAGCAGCGCGCTGACGGGGCCGCGGGCGAAGTAGACCAGGAAGCCGGCCGTCACCACCCACATCAGCGGGTGGATCTTCTTGGCCTTGCCGGAGGCTGCCCCGATCACGGCCCAGGACACGAAGCCCACTCCGATGCCGTTGGCGATCGAGTAGCTCAGCGGCATGGTGACGATGGTCAGGAAGGCCGGGAGGGCCACCGCGAACTTAGAGAACTTGATCTCGCGGATCTGGGCCATCATCATGGCGCCCACCACCACCAGGGCGGCGGCGGCAACCTCGAGCGGCACCACGCTGGTGAGCGGGGTGAGGAACATGGACCCCAGGAACAGCGCGCCGGTGACCACCGACGCCAGCCCGGTGCGGGCACCTTCCCCGATGCCCGCCGCGGAGTCGATGTACACGGTGTTGGAGGACCCCGACGTCGCGCCGCCGGCCACGGCCCCGATGCCTTCCACGATGAAGGCCGACTTCAGCCGCGGGAACGTGCCGTCCTTGTGTGCCACGCCCGCGCTCTTGGCGAGCCCGGTCATGGTGCCCATGGCGTCGAAGAAGTTGGTGAACACGAGGGTGAACACCAGCATGGTCGCGGCGAGCCCGCCGATCCGGCCGAAGGCACCGAACATGTCGAACTGGCCCACCAGGCCCAGGTCCGGCGCCGACACCAGATGGCCGGACAGCACGGGGGTGTTAAGGTGCCAGCCGCCGGGGTTGGCCTCGCTGCCGGGGCCGATGTGGAAAATCGCCTCCACGAATGCCGCCAGGATGGTGCTGGCCACGATGCCGATCAGCAGGCCGCCCTGGACCTTCCGTGCCACCAGGATGCCCATGACCAGCAGGCCCACGATGAACACCATGGTGGGGATGGACGTGATGGAGCCGTTCTCGCCGAGCTGGACGGGCGGCCCGCCGGTGGTGGCGCGGACGAAGCCCGAGTCCACGAAGCCGATGAAGGCGATGAACAGGCCGATGCCGACGGTGATGGCCGCCTTCAGCTCCTTGGGGACTGCCCGGAAAATGGCGGTCCGGGCGCCGGTGACGCCGAACAGGACGATCAGGATGCCGTTGATGACCACCAGTCCCATGGCCTCGGCCCAGGTGACCTCGTGGATCACGGCCACGGCGAGGAAGGAATTGATGCCGAGGCCTGCCGCGAGTCCGAAGGGCAGGTTCGCGATTAATCCGAACAGGATGGTCATGACTCCGGCGGTGAGGCCGGTGACGGCGCCCACCTGCGCCGCGGACAGCCAGCCGCCGGCAACGTCCGTGGGGGCATTGTCCGCGCTGAAGCCGCCCAGGATCAGCGGGTTCAGGATGACGATGTACGCCATGGTGAAGAAGGTGACCAGCCCGCCCCGCAGTTCGCGCGCCAGGGTGGAGCCGCGCTGGGTGATCTGGAAGAAGCGGTCAAGGAAGGCGTTCGACGCCGGCGGCCGGGTGTTCGGGGCCTGCTTCCGCTGGCGCTGGGGTGCCACGCGGGGCCCCTCGGGGGTGGTGTCCAGGATTGTCATCTCAGCCACCGGCCCTAGTAATCGATCCTGGAGTCGAGCGTGTTCCAGGTGCTGAACGGTTCCAGGATGGCCGGCGCGCCGGGTTCGCCGAGGTCCAGTTTGGACACGGGCATCAGGGCATCCCGGTCTGCGTTGTCGAAGTACTCGTAGAAGACGGCGTCGTCGAAGCCGACGGAGGCGGCGTCGTGCCGGTCGGCGGCGAACACCACGCGGTCGATGCGGGCCCAGAGCGCGGAGGCCAGGCACATGGGGCACGGCTCGCAGCTGCTGTAGAGGGTGGAGCCGCGGAGGTCGAAGGTGCCGAGTCCGCTGCACGCGCGGCGGATGGCCGTGACCTCGGCGTGGGCGGTGGGATCGTTGTCGGCGGTGACGCGGTTGACGCCGTCGAACGCCTGACCGTCGGCGGTGACGATCACGGCTCCGAACGGGCCGCCGCTATTCAGGACGTTGGCGGTTGCCAACCGGATGGATCTGGCCAGAAAGTGTTCGGCCGTGACGGTGGTACTCATGATGCGACTCCCTTTGCTGTGGAAGCCTGTACCCGTGCCGGGACGGAAAGGACCAGTTGCGACGGTTACCAGGCTTCAGCATGTGCTTTTGAAGGTTAAGTTGCGCCTGGTAGATAGCTTCCCGGTGGCCGGGTGCCCGCCTTTGGCAAGATCGAGATTAGCACCGGATTGTGGCCTGCGCCATAGTTTTCTGGAAACTTAATTTCGCGATGTGAAATCCATGTTTCCGGGCTGTCACTCCCCCTACCGCTCACGGCTGTCACATTGCGCGGGCATTGACGCCCTTCCGGAGCCGGCCCTACGCTGGTGCCGATCCGGCCCCCGTCAGGCGGCCGGGCACCTGGATCAGCAGACAGGCCCCTGAGCTGGAACGCATCGGCACGCCCAGACAGGAACCGCACATGACCCAGACACCTTTCCGCACCCCCGAACCCCGGCTCTGGATCAGGAATCCGCAGGCCGCCTACTCCGCCAACGGCCTTGATGCCTCCGGCGGCGTAGTGGTCAGCGGGGGCCGGATCACGGAGGTGCTTGGCTCCGGCGAACTGCCGTCGGCGCCCTGCGAGGAGACGTTCGACGCCTCCGCGCATGTTTTGCTACCGGGCCTGATCAACACCCACCACCACTTCTACCAAACGCTGACCCGCGCCTGGGGGCCGGTGGCCAACGCCCCGCTGTTCCCTTGGCTGCAGACCCTCTACCCGGTGTGGGCCCGGCTCACGCCGCGGGACCTCGAGCTCGCCGCCACCGTGGCCCTCGCCGAGCTCCTGCTGTCCGGCTGCACCACGGCGGCGGACCACCATTACCTGTTCCCGCCGGGCATGGAGGACGCCATAGACATCGAAGTGCGGGCGGTCCGCCGGCTGGGGATGCGGGCCACCCTGACCCGCGGCTCCATGGCCTTGGGACAGAACGACGGCGGGCTGCCGCCGCAGTCGACCGTGCAGGCGGCGGAAGTGATCCTTGCCGACAGCGAACGGCTGATAGGGCAGTACCACGAGCGCGGCGACGGCGCCGTGATCCAGATCGGACTGGCTCCGTGTTCGCCGTTTTCCGTGACCAGGGAGATCATGGCCGAGAGCGCCCTGATGGCCGAGCGGCTGGACGTCCGACTGCACACGCACCTGGCCGAGACCCTGGACGAGGAAGAGTTCTGCCTCAGGATGTTCGGGCTGCGGACCGTCGACTATCTCGACAGCGTGGGCTGGCTGACGGACCGGACATGGCTCGGCCACGGCATCCATTTCAGCGACGCCGAGATCGCCCGGCTGGGAGCCGCGGGCACCGCCGTCGCGCACTGCCCGACGTCGAACATGCGGCTGGCATCCGGCACCGCGCGGGTCCTGGAACTCGAGGACGCGGGAGTGCCCGTGGGGCTGGGGGTGGACGGATCGGCGTCGAACGATGCGTCAAACATGATCCTCGAGGCGCGGCAGGCGCTGTACCTGCAGCGGCTGCGCTACGGGGCCCAGGTTCCTGTAGAGCGTGCGCTGGGCTGGGCCACCCGCGGATCCGCGGCGGCGCTGGGCCGGACGGACCTCGGCCAGCTGGCACCCGGGATGCAGGCCGACCTGGCCCTGTTCAGGCTCGATGACCTGCGGTTCTCGGGCAGCCACGATCCCCTCGCCGCATTGCTGCTGTGCGGTGCGGACCGGGCCGACCGGGTGATGGTGGGCGGGCAGTGGCGCGTCATTGACGGGCAGATCCCGGGGCTGGACGTGGCCGGGCTGATCGCCGAGCACTCGGCCGCAGCCCGGCGGCTCGTCGCCGGCTAGGATCCCCTTTCCGGCAGGCTCCGTTTCGACCGTTCCCTTCGCACTCGATGCACGCAAACGTCTTGCGCGCCGGGAACCATCGAAACGGGGCCTATGCTGCGACATCCGATCGTTGCTAGCGTGGCGCCATGACTCCGTCGAAGACGCCGGCCGAGATCCTGGACATTGCCGGCACCGAGGTCCGCATCTCGAGTCCGGACAAGGTGGTGTTCCCCGAGCCCGGCCTGACGAAGCTCGACCTGGTGCGCTACTACCTTGCCGTCGCGGACGGTGCGCTGCGCGGCGCGGGCGGCCGGCCGATGGTGCTCAAGCGCTTCCCGAAGGGCATCGACGCCGAGCCGTTCTTTCAGAAGCGCGTGCCCGAAAACCACCCCGAATTCATCGACACGGCGGTACTGAACTACGCGTCGGGGACGTCGGCTGAGGAGGCCGTCATCCGGGATGCCGCGGGCCTGGCGTGGGTCGTGAACCTTGGCTGCCTCGACCTCAACCCGCATCCGGTGCGCGCGGAGGACCTCGAACACCCCGACGAACTGCGGGTCGACCTCGATCCGATGCCGGGCGTCGACTGGTCCCAGATCGTTGATGTTGCGTATGTCGCGCGGGAGGTGCTCGACGACGTCGGGCTCGTGGGGTGGCCGAAGACGAGCGGTTCGCGCGGACTCCACATCCTGGTGCGCATCTCGCCGCAGTGGTCGTACCGCGACGTGCGGCTCGCCGCCGAGACCCTCGCCCGCGAGGTCGAAAACCGCGCTCCGGGCCTCGCCACCGCGCGGTGGTGGAAGGAGGAGCGCGGCGAGAGTGTGTTTGTCGACTTCAACCAGAACGCCAAGGACCGCACCGTGGCATCGGCCTACTCGATCCGGCCCCTGCCCGACGCCCGGGTCTCGACGCCGCTCACCTGGGATGAGGTCCGCTCCGCCCGGCCGGAACAGTTCACGGTGCCCACAGTGATCGAGCGCTTCGCCGCGATGGGCGACCCCCACGCCGGCATCGACGGCGCGGTCGGCTCACTCGACGGGCTCCTCGCGCTGGCCGCCGAGCTCGGCCCCGCCGAGAAGCCGCCGCGCGGCGGCGACGGCTCCGGCCGCCGGCAGTCGGTGATGCCACTCATTGAGGTCGCCCGCACCAGGACCAAGCCCGAGGCGCTCGCGGCGCTCGACGAATGGAAGACCCTGCATGCGGACCTCGTCCCGGCCCTACACCCCGCCGACGTGCTCGTCGACGGAATGCGCGGATCGAGCTCGCTCTGGTACCGGGTGCGGGTGAACCTGCAGCACGTCCCCGAAGCGGAGCGTCCGCCGCAGGAGGAGCTCATCGCCGACTACGACCCCTGGGCCGGCAAGGAGTGGCCGGGGCGTCCGGCGTCCTAACGCCGGCGCCCCTCAGCGGATTGCGCGTCGCTCGCGGCCGAAGACCGGCAGCGCCCGCAGCCAGCGGGAGAGGCCGCGGGCCTGGCGGTCGCAGTCGGCCGGGATGTAAAAGTCGGGATCCGTGGCGCCGAACGGCAGATACAGTTCCTGGCCGGGCGCCGGGAATTCCGCGACGTTGTTCTTATCCTGCGAGTCCATCTGTTCCTCCTCGTTCTTGTGTTGCCTGCCTTCCGGACTAATTTCACAATCCGGAAAGTATTTTTTGTTATATGGAAAATTCTAGGCCGGCCTGCCGGCGCGGTCAAGACCCCGCAAGGCGACCGGTCACAATCGGATTTTTCAAATTGTGATGTACACCACGGCATGGCTGCGCTACGCTGGAAGGCAATTCGTGGCGCATGTCACGTAACCTGGGAGCAGCAGGCAGGGTCGTAATGAGCTGACATCAACTGATGTCGGCTCATTTTTTGTTGGGTCGACGGGACAAGAAACGCGTGGGAAACACGCGCTTAATTTCACTGTGGAACTTTGGTTCCACTTACGGAAGTTGGGAACTGACCATGAGCAACAACATCGTCCTCGGCAACAACCAGTACGGCAAGGCTGAAGTCCGCGTCGTCAAGATCACCCGGGACACGGCGCGCCACGAGATTGAAGACCTGAACGTCACCTCGCAGCTCCGCGGCGACTTCGCCGCGGCCCACCTCGAAGGCGACAACGCCCACGTCGTGGCCACGGACACGCAGAAGAACACCATCTACGCCTTCGCCCGCGAAGGTATCGGCTCACCCGAAGCCTTCCTGCTGCGCCTCGGAGAGCACTTCACGTCCAGCTTCGAATGGGTCACCGGCGGCCGCTGGGAAGCCGAGTCCTACAGCTGGGACCGCATCCAGGCCCACGGCAGCGCGCACGACCACTCCTTCGTGCGCAACGGCCAGGAGGTCCGTACGGCGGTGCTGGTCCGCGAGGGCTCCACCACCCACCTGATTTCGGGGCTCAAGGACCTGACCGTCCTGAAGTCCACGCAGTCCGGTTTTGTTGGCTACCCCAAGGACAAATACACCACGCTGCCGGAGACCACGGACCGGATCCTCGCCACCGACGTTTCCGCCCGCTGGCGCTTCAAGGCAGGAACGGACTTCAACTCCCTGGACTTCAACAAGAACTACGACGACGTTAAGGCCCTCCTGCTCGAAGGCTTCACCGAGAAGTACTCGCACGCCCTGCAGCAGACGCTCTTCGACATGGGAACCAAGGTCCTCGAGGCGCACAGCGAGATCGAGGAGATCAGGTTCTCGATGCCCAACAAGCACCACTTCCTGGTGGACCTCTCGCCGTTCGGCCTGGACAACCCCAACGAGGTCTTCTTCGCCGCGGACCGCCCGTACGGCCTGATCGAGGCCACCGTCCAGCGGGACGATGCCGCTCCGGCAGAGATCGCCTGGTCCGGCATCGCCGGCTTCTGCTGACCCGCACAGGCGGCTGAGCCTGGCTCCCCCCAGGCTCGGCCACCGGGCAGGCAGTCCCGACAGGGCCCGCCAAGCACCACTGATTCAAAACTTGTTAGCCAGACATTGTTAGCCAGACGAAGGCGTCTGCCATGAACCAAGAAAGTCTGCCATGAACACCAAGAAAAAAGTCCGCCCAGCGGCAGCCCGCCCCGAAGACCAGAAACTGCCCATCGGCAGCACCTTCGCCTACGGGTTCCAGCACGTCCTCACCATGTACGGGGGAATCATTGCCCCGCCGCTGATCATCGGTGCGGCTGCAGGGATGTCCTCGCAGGACATCGGCCTGCTGATTGCCGCCTGCCTGTTCGTTGGCGGCCTGGCCACAATTCTCCAGACCGTCGGCATCCGGTTCTTCGGGTCCCAGCTGCCCCTGGTCCAGGGCGTCTCCTTTGCGGGCGTGTCCACCATGGTGGCGATCGTCCACGGCGGCGGTGGCATCCAGGCGGTCTTTGGCTCGGTGATCGCAGCATCGCTGATCGGCCTGCTCATCACCCCGCTGTTTTCCAAGATCATCCGATTCTTCCCGCCGGTGGTCACGGGCACGGTGATCACCACGATCGGCCTGACGCTGATGCCGGTCGCGGCCAACTGGGCCATGGGCGGCAACAGCAAGGCACCGAACTACGGCAGTGTCGCCAACATCGGACTGGCCGCCGCCACCATGGCCATCGTCCTGCTGCTGAGCAAGGTGGGCAGCGCCGCGATCTCGCGGCTCTCCATCCTGCTGGCGATGGTGCTCGGCACCCTGATCGCCGTCATCTTCGGCATGGCCGATTTCTCCAAGGTGGGCCAGGGCGAAATCGTCGCGTTCCCCACGCCGTTCGCGTTCGGCGCCCCCACCTTTGAGATCGCCGCGATTGTCTCCATGCTGATCGTCATCCTGGTGACCCTCACGGAGACCTCAGCGGACATCATTGCTGTGGGCGAGATCGTGGGCACCAAGGTGGACTCCAAGCGGATCGGCGACGGCCTGCGGGCGGACATGCTCTCCAGCGCCATCTCACCGCTGTTCAACTCCTTCACCCAGAGTGCCTTCGCCCAGAACGTGGGCCTGGTTGCCATCACGGGCGTCAAGAGCCGGTTCGTGGTCAGCGCCGGCGGCCTCATCCTCGTCATCCTTGGCCTGCTGCCGGTGCTTGGCCGGGTGGTCGCAGCGGTGCCGACTCCCGTCCTGGGCGGCGCCGGCGTCGTACTCTTCGGAACGGTAGCCGCCAGCGGCATCCGGACACTTGCCAAAGTGGAGTACAAGAACAACATGAACCTGATCATCGTGGCTGCATCCATCGGGTTCGGCATGATTCCGATTGCCGCCCCGGCGTTCTACGACCAGTTCCCGTCCTGGTTCGGCACCATCTTCCACTCAGGCATCAGCTCGGCCGCGGTGATGGCCATCGCGCTGAACCTGCTCTTCAACCACCTCAAGGCCGGCAACTCGGAGAACCAGTCGGTGTTTGTGGCGGGAACCGGCCGCGTGGTCCGCGAGGAGGATTTGAAGTGCCTGGCCGACGGCGACCGCTACGAGGGCGGCAAGCTGATCGACTGCGACGGCAAGGAAGTCCCGGTCCAGTCCTCCACCACCACGGAGCACTGAGCACGGAGCCACTCCACGAAAAAGCGCGAACGAACACTTGAGGCCCCTGGAAAGCGCCGGGCCTCAAGTGTTCTTTCGCGCTCCAGTGGCAGCACCAAAAGCAAGCGCGAAGTACGACGGCGGGGGTCAGTTTTGGTTGAGCTCGTCCGAGATCGCCTGGGCTGCTTCGCGGAGCAGCGGCACGGCCCGGTCGGCGAACGACTGGTCCACGCGGGACACCGGCCCGGACACCGAGATGGCCGTGGGCGTGGGGGCGTTCGGCACGGCCATGGCGAAGCAGCGGACTCCGAGCTCCTGCTCCTCCTCGTCAATGGAGTAGCCGCGCTCGCGGATGCGGTTCAGGTCCGCAATGAGGGAATCGAAGTCGCCGATGCTCTTGGGCGTGGGCGTGGGCATTCCGGTCCGGGTGACAATCCCGCGGACCACTTCGTCGTCCAGCTGCGCCAGGATGGCCTTGCCCACGCCGGTGTCATGAGTGTGCGCGCGGCGGCCCACCTCGGTGAACATGCGCATGGAGTGCAGCGACGGCACCTGCGCCACGTAGATCACCATGTCCGAGTCCAGCACCGCCATGTTGGAGGTCTCGCCCAGCCTGTCCACGAGGGACTTCAGCTGCGGCCGGGCCAGGGCGCCGAGCTGCTTGTTGGCGCCTTCGCCGAGCCGGATCAGCCGCGGTCCGAGTGCATAGCGGCGGTTAGGCAGCTGGCGGATGTAGCCCAGCGTGACCAGGGTGCGCAGGAGCCGGTGGATCGTGGGCAGGGGCAGATCCGTGGACGAGGAGAGTTCACTGAGCGTGACGTCGCCGCCGGCGTCGGTAATCAGTTCCAAAAGTTCAAAGACGCGCTCAACGGACTGCACGCCTCCGGGGGCTTTTTCAGCCATGTAGGAATCTCCTGCTTGCTCGGTTCCGACAACTCTTATCCGCATCGTGAAAAGAACTGCTTAGAAAGCCAAAGATACAGCACCGTATCGCCGGCGTCGATGCACCTTCGGGCTTGTGTTTCCATAAGGTAGATAATAATATCCATAATACGAAAACATTCACCGCAACGAACCGGCCCAGCGATGGGCCCAAACAGGAGGACCATTCAATGGCGAACCCGAGCCCCGGAAATTCGATCACCCTGCGTGTGGAAGCGCCGTCCAGCTTCTCCGCCACCAGCGAACTCGCCGCCGCCGTCGGCGCTGCCGGCGCTGCCATCACCGCCCTGGACGTCACCGAGTCGCACCACGAGACCCTGGTTGTCGATGTCACCTGCAACACCACCGACGACGACCACGCCAACCGCGTGAAGGACGCCCTCAACGCGCTCGACGGCGTCACGGTCCGGAACGTCTCGGACCGCACCTTCCTCATGCACCTGGGCGGCAAGCTCGAGGTCGTCCCGAAGGTTGCCCTCCGCAACCGCGACGACCTTTCCCGCGCCTACACCCCCGGCGTCGCCCGCGTCTGCCTGGCCATCGCAGAGGACCCGTCAGCGGCCCGCAACCTGACGGTCAAACGCAACACCATCGCCGTCCTTACCGACGGTTCAGCCGTGCTTGGCCTGGGCAACATTGGCCCGGCCGCGGCCCTGCCCGTCATGGAAGGCAAGGCGGCCCTGTTCAAGCAGTTCGCCAACGTTGACGCCTGGCCGGTCTGCCTGGACACCCAGGACACCGAGGAAATCATCATGATCGCCAAGGCCATGGCCCCCGTATACGGCGGCATCAATCTCGAGGACATCGCCGCCCCGCGCTGCTTCGAGATCGAGAACCGGCTCCGCGACGAACTCGACATCCCCGTGTTCCACGACGACCAGCACGGCACCGCCATCGTCACCCTGGCAGCCCTCGTCAACGCGCTCCGCGTGGTGGGCAAGAAGCTCGGCGAGGTCCGGATCGTGGTGTCCGGCGTGGGCGCGGCGGGTTCGGCCATCATCCAGCTGCTCAAGGCCCAGGGCGCGCGGCACATCGTGGCCGCCGGCCGCTCCGGCGCCATCCACTCCGGCGAGCAGTACAACGACGAACACCGCAGCTGGATCGCCGCGAACACCAACGAAGAGGGCTTCAACGGAACCCTGCACGAGGCGCTCAAGGGCGCGGACGTGTTCATCGGCGTCAGCGCCCCGCACGTGATCGGCGAGGAGCAGGTTGCCTCGATGGCCAAGGATGCGATCGTGTTCGCCATGGCAAACCCCACCCCGGAGATCGATCCCGCCATCGCGTCCAAGCACGCCGCCGTCGTGGCCACGGGCCGCAGCGACTTCCCGAACCAGATCAACAACGTGCTGGCGTTCCCCGGATTCTTCCGCGGGCTGCTGGACGCCGGGGCATCGGACATCACGCCCGAAATGCTGGTGGCCGCTGCCGAGGCCATTGCCAATCGCGTTGCCGACGATGAGCTCAACGCCAGCTACATCATCCCCAGCGTCTTCGATCCCCACGTGGCCGCGGACGTCGCGGCAGCAGTCGCCGCAGCCGCCCTCGCCGCGGCGGGTACTGGCATCCCGGCGGCAACAGCGGAAGACTCAACAGAAGCAGCAGCATCCGCTGACCCGGCCTTCGCCAACGCCTGATTCGCAGCCCTGGAAAGGACCCACAATGGCTATCACAGTCACAGACCCCCGGCCGATCGAACGTGCTGAGGAGATCCTCACCCCCAAGGCGCTGGCCTTCGTGGAGGAACTCCACAAGCGCTTCGCCGGCACCCGCTCGGACCTCCTCAAGGCCCGGGCCGTCAAGCGCGAGCACGTGGCCAGGACCGGCAGCCTCGATTTCCTGCCGGACACCCAGGACGTGCGCGACGGCGACTGGAAGGTCGCGCCTGCGCCGGCGGCCCTGCGGGACCGCCGGGTTGAGATGACGGGCCCCGCCTCCCCCGCGAAAATGGCCATCAACGCGCTGAACTCCGGCGCCAAGGTGTGGCTCGCGGACCTCGAGGACGCGAGCACCCCCACCTGGGCCAACGTCATCGACGCCATCCTGAACCTCCGCGACGCCGCCACGGGAACCCTGAGCTACACCTCCCCCGAGGGCAAGGAGTATCGGCTCCGCACGGACGCCCCGCTCGCCGTCGTGGTGGCCCGGCCCCGTGGGTGGCACATGGAGGAACGGCACCTGCTGATCAACGGCGCACCCGCCGTGGGCGCCCTGGTGGACTTCGGCCTGCACTTCTTCCACATCGCCAAGCAGCTGGTCCTCAACGGCCAGGGCCCCTACTACTACCTGCCCAAGATGGAAAGCCACCTCGAGGCCCGCCTCTGGAACGAGGTGTTCGTGTTCGCGCAGGACTTCCTGGGCATCCACCAGGGCACCATCCGCGCCACCGTGCTGATCGAGACCATCCCGGCCGCGTTCGAGATGGACGAGATCCTCTACGAGCTCCGCGACCACGCCTCGGGGCTGAACGCCGGCCGCTGGGACTACCTGTTCAGCATCATCAAGTACTTCCGCGACGCCGGCGCCAGCTTCGTGCTGCCGGACCGTGCCACGGTGGCCATGACCGCGCCCTTCATGCGCGCCTACACGGAACTGCTGGTCAAGACCTGCCACCACCGCGGCGCCTTCGCGATGGGCGGCATGGCAGCCGTCATCCCGAACCGGCGCGAACCCGAAGTCACAGCCCAGGCCTTCGAGAAGGTCCGCGCGGACAAGACCCGCGAAGCGAACGACGGCTTCGACGGCTCCTGGGTGGCGCACCCGGACCTCGTCCCGGTCTGCCAGGAAGTGTTCGACTCGGTTCTCGGCGACCGCCCCAACCAGCTGGATAAGCAGCGCCCCGAGGTCAGCGTGACCGCGGGCCAGCTGCTGGACATCGCCTCGGCCGACGGCCAGGTCACGGAAGCGGGCCTGCGCCTGAACCTGTACGTCGCCGTCGCCTACACGGCCGTGTGGATCTCGGGCAACGGTGCGGTGGCCATCCACAACCTGATGGAGGACGCCGCCACGGCCGAGATCTCCCGCTCGCAGGTGTGGCAGCAGATCCGCAACCAGGTGGTCCTCGCCGACACCGGCAACACCGTGACGCGCGAACTGGTCACGACGATCCTGGCCGAGGAGACCGAGAAGCTGCGCGGCGAGGTGGGCGAGGAAGCCTTCGAACGCTACTACCGGCCGGCCAGCAGCCTGATCGGAGACATCTGCCTGTCCGAGGACTACACGGACTTCCTCACCACCCCGGCCTACGAACTGGTGGGCTGACGCATGGCAGTACCCGAACCCTCGCTTAGTGCCGCTGACCTCGCCCGGATCGACTCCCAGCTGGCGGCCACCGACCGCCTGCTGGAGCGGAACTACCCCGGCGACGACGGCACCCGCCAGCCAGTTCACACCGTCTACGTCCCCGCGGACCGGTTCACGCCGTCGCTCGCCGCCGACTGGGGCGCCCAGGCGCTGTCGACGGCGGCCGCCCACGGCGGGCTGGCCCGGCTCGGCGCGCTGCTGGGCCAGGACGGCGACCTGGCCGCCTCCGTCGCCTCACGGGTGGAGGCGAAGCTGAGCAGCGAACCGATCGAGGACCTCCGGCTCGACTTCGAGGACGGCTTCGGGGACCGGGGCGACGACGCCGAGGACGCCGCCGCCGTCTCGGCGGCTTCCGCCGTGGCCGCCGCTGTTGCGGCCGGCTCCGCGCCGCCGTTCATCGGGATCCGGTTCAAGTGCTTCGAAGCCCCCACCCGGGCCCGCGGGCTGCGCACCCTGGACCTGTTTGTTTCGGGCCTGGCCGCGGCCGGCGAGCTCCCCGATGGCCTGGTCCTCACGCTGCCCAAGGTCACCACGGTGGCCCAGGTGGAGGCGATGGACTTCGCCGTTTCCCGGCTCGAGGAAATCCACTCGCTGCCGGCGGGCCGGCTGCGGTTTGAGGTGCAGGTGGAGACGCCGCAGCTCATCCTCGGCCCGGACGGCAGCTCACCTGTGGCGCAGCTTCCGCACGCGGTCCCGGGCAGGATCAGCGGCCTGCACTACGGCACGTACGACTATTCCGCTTCCCTGCAGATCTCCGCCGAATACCAGTCCATGGAACACCCGGTGGCGGACTTCGCCAAGGAAGTCATGCAGCTGGCCGCCGCCGGCACGGGCATCCGGCTGTCGGACGGCTCCACCAACATCATTCCCGTGGGCGACAACGTGGAGAACGCGTGGCGCCTGCACGGGCGGCTGGTGCGGCGTTCCCTGGAACGCGGCTACTACCAGGGCTGGGACCTGCACCCGGCCCAGCTGCCCAGTCGGTTCGCGGCGACCTACGCGTTCTACCGCCAGGGGCTGCCCGCCGCGGCGGCACGGCTGCGTAACTACATTGAACACACCGAGGGCGGGGTCATGGACGAACCGGCCACCGCCCGGGCGCTGGCCGCCTTCGTGCTGCGCGGCGTCCAGTGCGGCGCCGTAGGTGCCGAAGACGTCCAGGCGCTTGCCGGCGTCGGAATCCCCCAACTCACCGGCCTGGCCCACCCGAGGCTGGCCCACACCACTTCGAAGTAAGGATCCAATGATGGGCAAGTACTACTACCCCCAGGGCGGCCTGCCGCCGCAGACCCACCTCACCACGGAACGGGCCATCGTCACGGAAGCCTACACGGTCATCCCCAAGGGCGTCATGACCGATATCGTGACCAGCACCCTGCCGGGATTCTCCAACACCCGCTCCTGGATCCTGGCCCGCCCGATCTCCGGGTTTGCCACCACGTTTTCGCAGCTGATCGTGGAGATCGGCCCGGGCGGCGGTGCTCCCAAGGCCGAGTTTGAGCCCGGCGTCGAAGGCGTCGTCTTCGTCACCAAGGGCAAGGTCAACCTGACCCTCGACGGTGAACTGCACCAGCTTGAGGAGGGCGGCTACGCCTACCTGGCCGCCGGTGCCACCTGGGGACTGGAGAACGTCTCGGATGACATTGTCTCCTTCCAATGGATCCGCAAGGCCTACGAGCGGCTCGAGGGCTACGAGGCAAAGTCCTTCGTCACCAGTGATGCCGAGGTGGAACCCACCGCGATGCCGGATACCGACGGCGCCTGGAAGACCACCCGCTTCACGGATTCCAGCGATCTGGCCCACGACATGCAGGTGAACATTGTGACGTTCCAGCCGGGCGGTGTCATCCCGTTCCCGGAGACCCACGTCATGGAGCACGGCCTGTACGTCCTCGAGGGCAAGGCCATGTACCTGCTCAACAACGACTGGGTTGAGGTGGAGGCCGGCGACTTCATGTGGCTGCGCGCCTTCTGCCCGCAGGCCTGCTACGCCGGCGGCCCGGGCCAGTTCCGTTACCTGCTGTACAAGGACATGAACCGCCAGATCCGCCTGACCTAGCCTGCCTGCCTTTTAATAGCGACGCTTAATACCCACGATGAGATCGCCGGAAGCCTGCCACCGCAAGCGTCCGGCGATCTCCCGCGTTCCGGCAAATTCGGTGCGGCGCTTGCGGCGGCTTGGCGCGTATCCTGATGCCATGCCAGGGCTCCGGTTTCCGGGCTCCATCCAGCGATGCGTTGCAGCCGTGGCTGCAGGCATGCTGGCCGTCGCCCTCGGCGGTTGCACACCGGTGCCCAAGCCGCCCGACCGGCAGACGCCGCCCAGCTGGATATTCGCGGACCTGCTTGATTTCAGCCAGACGATGCGCGAGGAGGGCGCTCCGGCGGTCCTCGTCCAGGCAAAGAATAACGGTGTGGAGTGGACTCACGCCCAGGGGGTCCGGACCCTCGACGGGCGGCAGCCGGTGCAGCTGACCGATCCTGTCCAGATGGGCGGGCTGACGACGTCCATGATCGCCGTCTCCGTGCTGAGGCTCGCGGAAGAAGGCCGCATCATGCTCGACGGCACGGTGGACCAATACCTTCCGGAATTCAGCCGCATCCTGAAGGAGCCTGAGCCGATTACCGTCCGCAGGCTGCTGAACCAGGAGTCGGGCATCCCGGACTACGGCGACGAACTGTGGACGTCTGGGCCTCTCCGGCAGGTCTTCAACACGCCCCTGTCCCTGCGGGACCGGCTCAGGCTCGCCGCGCACCTGCCCTGGGCGTACAAACTCGCCCAGCCCTTCGAGCCTTCCGGATCGAACTTCGTCGCCCTCGCCCTGCTCATAGAACAGCTCAGGGTTCATCCCTTCGCCGAGGTCCTGCGGTCGGAGATTATCGAGCCGCTGGGACTCACGGACACCTTCATGACCGCCGGAGGGCCTCCGAAAGCGGAGCTCCTGCACGGGTACATCACCGTTGAGGACAAGCAGTTCGATGTCGCCTATCCCCGGGTGTACATCGACGCCCCTGGCGGCATGGTTTCCACGGTCCGGGATGCCAACACCTACTATGCGGCGCTGCTGCAGGGAAAGCTCCTGAAGCCCTCCACCCTGGCCCAGATGAAGGAAGCGGTGTACTCCGACTTCAAACTCGGGATGACCCGGTGGAACGATACCTGCACCAACGACTTCTACTACGGCAACATCGGGGACGTGCAGGGCTACGGGATGGTGGCGATGACCAGCGCCGACGGTACGCGGCAGATCTCCATGGCCATGACCTATCCGCCGTCGCCGTTCGTGGCCTTCCTCCACCCGCTCGTCCCGGAGATGGCCGATCTGGCCCAGCAAATATTGAACGACTGGTGCTAAGGCCGCCACCCTTGCATCGGGACGGGACGCGCGGAAGCATGAAGGCATGCTGACGATCGGAACAACTGTCCTCGGAGTCAACGACGTCGCCCGCGCCACCGCGTTCTGGTGTGATGCCTTGGGCTACGTCCCCCGGGAGGAGGGCGACGAAACGTGGGTGGTGCTGGTTCCGCAACGGGGCGAGGGCGCCCGGCTGGCCCTCATGCTCAGCGAGTCGCCCGTGCAGGCACACCCGCGCATCCACCTGGACCTTTACGCCGATGACCAGGCCGGCGAAGTGGAACGGCTCGTGGAGCTCGGAGCTTCCCGCGTGGACGGGGACCTGTACCCGGACGACCCCGACTTCGTGGTCCTGGAGGACCCGGACGGAAACCGCTTCTGCGTTGTGGACGCAGGGGCCTAGCCCTCCAGCAGCCTGCCGATGGCGCTGTCCCTGAGTCCGTCCAGGAGCTCGCCGGGTCCTTCGTAGACTTCGACCGCGCCGGCCGCCCGGAGTTCCGCCTCGCTCGTGCCGCCGCAGGTGACCCCGATCGTGGGGATCCCGAGCTTATTGGCGGCCAGCACATCCCAGACGGCATCCCCCACGTAGACAACATCGGTGGCCGCAAGCCCCAGCGCGTCGAGCGCCGCCACCAAGATGTCCGGCTCGGGCTTGCTTTCCTCGGCATCGTCGGCGCTCGTGGCCGCATGGATGAAGGAATCGGCGGCGAGGGTGGAGCGGAGGGCCTTAAGGTCCCCGCCCTTCGCGGAGGAGGCCAGCGCCACGGCCAGCCCGCTCTCGTAGCACTGGGCCAGCAAGTTCCGGGCTCCGCTGAACGCGCGGAGGGACGGCCAGTACGTGCCGAATATTCCCGAGTGCGCCGACAGGACAGTGTCGTCGAGGGATTTGTCGCGTTCCTCCGGCAGCAGGCCGTCCACCAGCCGCGGGCCGCCCATTCCCACGCAGCGGTGGATCCGTGCCATGTGCACGTCAAAGCCGGCCTGGCGGAACGCCTGCCACCAGGCAATCGTGTGGATATAGGACGAATCGACGAGAGTCCCGTCCACATCGAACAGGACTCCCTTGGTGTATCGGCCTTTCAACTGGCGGTTCGGCATTCCTCCGCGGCCTCAGTGCCCGGCCGGCGAGTGCGGATGCGTCAGGAGGGCGGGCGTGCGGGTTGCGCCCGAGGTTGCCGCCTTACGTGCGGGCTTGGTGCTGTGGACTGCGGGCCGCTTGACTGCATCCTTGCAGTGATCGCGGACCAGTCCCATGCCGGCAATCTCACGGGCACGCGCCACGCCGGCCACAGCTGCGCGCTTGGTGGGAAAAGTGACGGAGACGGCCATGAGCGCCCCCGATCCGTCAAGCAACCGGATCCTGTAGCCTCCGTCGGGAGCGTCCACCAATTCGAAATATCCAGCCATCGCGCTTTCCTCCTTCTTCACCATCCGCTTCTTCACGATTCGGCGAGTTATTAGTAAGTATACTTACTGCCAGCTGCAAGATAAGAGCCAAAAAGGGGCAGCGTCAGGCCCTGCCCGCCCTTGACTCCATGGGCTTGTCACTGCGCCGGGGCCGCTGCTGGTGAAGTTCCAGGGCGCTCGTCACGAGCGCGAAGTGGCTGAACGCCTGTGGCGTGTTTCCCAGGTGCCGCGCACTTTGGACACCCCATTCCTCGCTCAGCAGGCCGACGTCGTTGCGGAGCGCCAGCAGGCGCTCGAAGAGCTCCGTGGCCTGCCGCCGGCGGCCGGCACCGAGCAGCGCTTCCACGAGCCAGAACGAACAGGCCAGGAAGACACCTTCGTCGCCGGGCAGGCCGTCGTCGCTTTCCTGGGGCCGGTACCGGAGCACGAATCCGTCCTCGGTGAGTTCCCGCTGGATGGCGTCGATGGTACCGATCACCCGGGGATCATCCGGCGGCAGGAAGCCCACGCGCGGAATGAGCAGCAGGCTGGCATCCAGCTCGGGGCGGTCGTAGGACTGCGTGAACGTGTTCCGTTCCGCGTCGAAGCCGTGCGTCATCACGTCGTCGCGGATGGTGTCCCGCAGGGCCTCCCAGCGGTCGGCCGGACCGGGAAGGCCCGAATCCCTGACGCCCCGGACCATCCTGTCCGCCGCGACCCAGGCCATGATCTTCGAATGCGTGAAATGGCGCCGCGGCCCGCGCATTTCCCACAGCCCGTTGTCCGGCTGGTCCCATGCGCCTTCCAGGTATTCCATCAGCGCCACCTGGACATCCCAGGCTTCGTCCGTGTGCTTCAGCAGGGAGTTGCGCGTGAGGGACAGGCAGTCCAGCACCTCGCCCCAGACATCCAGCTGCAGCTGGCCCGCAGCGCCGTTGCCGATGCGGACCGGCGACGAGCCCTCGTACCCTGCCAGCCAGGGGATCTCCATCTCGGGCAGCCGGCGTTCGCCGTGGATGCCGTACATGATCTGCAGGTCCGCCGGATCGCCCGCGACGGCGCGCAGCAGCCAGTCCCGCCAGGCGGCAGCCTCTGCCGTGTAGCCGGCGGCAAGCAAAGCCTGCAGCGTCAGGGTGGCGTCACGGAGCCAGCAGAAGCGGTAGTCCCAGTTGCGCGGGCCGCCCAGCTGCTCCGGGAGGGACGTGGTCACGGCCGCCACGATGCCCCCGGTGGGAGCGTAGGTGAGGGCCTTGAGCGTGATCAGCGAACGCTCCACCGCATCCTTATAGGGGCCGGTCACCTTGGACCGCCCGGCCCATTCCCGCCAGAATTTCTCGGTGGACTCCAGGACGCTTTCGGCGTCCACGGACCGGGGCCGGTGGACGTGGCTCGGCGCCCAGGTCAGCACGAACGGCACACGATCGCCGGCCTTTACGGTGAACTCGCTGACGGTCTGCATGTGCTCGCCCCGAAGCGGCGCGTCCGTCACGAGGTAAGCAGAATCCGGCCCGGCGATGGCATGCAGTCCGCGGCTGTCTCGGCGCACCCAGGGCATGATGTGGCCATAGTCGAAACGCAGGGCCAGCTGCCCTTTCATCCTGACCTTGCCATGCAGGCCCACCACAATCCGCACGATGTCCGCCACTTCGTCGCGCGGGGGCATGAAGTCGATGACCCGCACCGCTCCGTCTTCGGTTTCCCACTCGGTTTCCAGGATCAGGGTGTGCCGGCGGTAGCGGCGGCTGGTACATTCGCCGCCGCCCTCAGGTGCCAGGATCCACCGGCCCGATTCGGGCGTATCGAGGAGCGCATTGAAGCACGCAGAGGAGTCGAAGCGCGGCAGGCAGAGCCAGTCGATGGAGCCTTCCGTGCTGATCAGGGCTGCCGTGTGCAGATCGCCCACCATGGCGTAGTCCTCGATGCGTACCATGCCCTTACAGTGCCACAGCTGACCCCGCGGCACGAGAGGATGCCGGGTGTAGCCTGAACGCAGGTAAAGCAGTTGCCGTCGGAAGCTGACTGTTGTCCCTGCCGGGCCGTCCTTGGCGAGAGGGCAGGGCAGAACTTTGGAGCCAACTTTTGGATAGTGACCTGAACGAAACCGACGTGGCGGAGTACGCCCATGACCTCCTGCTCGGAACCCGGGACGTCGGGGACTTCCTCAATGAACTGGCACGCTACTCCGCCGGCAACCTTCCGGACCGCATGGCCAGGTCCATTGCGGCATCACCCTCCTGCGGCGCCGTTCCGCGGCCACCGTGGCCAGCAGCAGCGAGCGTGCCCTGGTTCTTGACGAGCTCCAGTACCAGTTCGGCGACGAGTGACTGGTGCCCCCGTCGGACGGAATCCGCCGACAGGGAGCACTTTTCGACCGTCCATGAACTGAGAACGGGGGCACGGTGACGGTGTACATCGGCACGTCCGGCTGGAGCTATGACCATTGGGAAAATGTGCTGTACCCGCCCGGGCTGCCCGCCCGGGACCGACTGCAGCACTACGTGGCGCGGTTCAGGACCGTGGAGCTGAATGCGAGCTTCTACCGCTGGCCGCGGGACACCTCCTTCGCGAGCTGGCGGCGCCGGCTGCCCGACGGATTCGCCCTGTCCGTCAAGGCCCCGCGCGGCCTGACCCACGGCAAGAAGCTCTACGGCCCGGACGTGTGGATCGAGCGGATCGCGCGGTGCTGGCATGAGCTTGGCGACAAACGCGCCGTGCTGCTGGTCCAGCTGCCGCCGGATCTGGCACGCGACGACGCCCGCCTTGGCTATTTCCTTGCCGCCATGCCGGACTGGATCCCGGTCGCGGTGGAGTTCCGGCACCCCAGCTGGGACCACCCCGAGGTGTACAGCATGCTGGAGCGGCACCAGGCCGCGTACTGCGTCATGAGCGGCGCCAATTTGCCCTGCATCCTGCGCGCCACCGCCCCCTTCGTTTACGTCCGGCTGCACGGTCCGGACCACCAGCACCTGTACGGCGGATCGTATTCGGATGAGGAGCTTGGCTGGTGGGCTGACCGGATCCGCGAGTGGCGCGGCGTCGGGAAGGATGTGTACGCCTATTTCAACAACGACGGCGGGGGTAACGCCGTGCGGAACGCGGAGACCCTGCGGTGGCTGCTGGGAGACGGCTGATCGGGGCCGGCGCCCGTGCGGCCGTCCCGGTGGCTGAAGGTAACAGAGCATGACGGCGACCCGCCGGACCCCGGCCTGTGGCAGAGTGAAGGAATGGACACCGCGTCACACCAAACATCCCTGTCAGGCAAGCGCGTCTTCCGCCTGGCCCACCGGCTCTCAGACGCGGTAAACACCGCGCGCCTGAAACTTGCGCGGCGCTGGAAGTTCGAACCCAAAACCATTGCCTACCAGGGCTACGGCTCGACAGGGTGGGTCCGCGTCCTCGGCAGGGTGGTGCTGGCCAGCAAACCGGTGCCGGGCAGCCGCGCGGAGCACGCCGCCAAGAACGGCAACGAAAACGTGCGCGGCTGGCGGGCGTTCACCAGTGTGCCCATCCCGCGGTCCGAGGTGGAGATTGAGATCGGCGGAACGGTCACCAAGGTCACGGCCGACCGGGGCGGACTGATTGACATCGATGTCCAGGTGTCCCTCGCGCCGGGCTGGCACACGGCCGTCCTGCGTTCAGTCGGCACGGAACCGGCCGAAGCCCGCATCTTCGTCATCGGCCCCGAAACCAACTTCGGAATCGTGTCCGATATCGACGACACCGTCATGGTCACGGCCTTGCCGCGGCCCTTCCTTGCCCTGTGGAACACGTTTGTGCTCAGCGAGCGTGCCAGGATGGCGACCCCGGGAATGGCTGTACTGCTGGACCGGCTGACAGTGGAGCACCCTGAAGCGCCGGTGATCTACCTTTCCACCGGCCCCTGGAACGCGGCGCCCACGCTGGCCCGGTTCCTCAACCGCAACATGTATCCGTCCGGCGCCCTGCTGCTGACCGACTGGGGGCTCACGCAGGACCGCTGGTTCCGCAGCGGCCAGGACCACAAACTCGGGAACCTACACCGGCTCGCCGCCGAGTTTCCGCACATGCGCTGGCTCCTGGTCGGCGACAACGGCCAGCACGACGAGGAGATCTACTCGGAGTTCGCCCAGGACCACGCTGACAAGGTGGCGGCCATCGCCATCCGGCAACTGTCCGTCAGCGAATCAGTCCTCGCCGGCGGCCACTCGGAGGACGGCGACCACAGCGCCTCCTCCGTGCCGTGGATCTACTCCCCCGACGGCGCCGGCATGGCCCGCCAGCTCAGGGAGCTCCAGCTCATCTGACCGGCCCTGACCTGACCCATGCTGGCCTGACGGGTCAGAGTTCGAGTGGCTGCGCGCCGCCGTCGGCCTGCATCGCTTCCGGCACCACGGCCGCGGCGATGGCGGCTCCCGCCGAGGTCACAAGCTTGCGTTCCTCGAGGAGTTCCTGGAACCAGTAGTAGGACGCTTTCGGCGTCCGCTCCTGGGTCTCGAAGTCCACGTGCACCAGCCCGAAGGGCTGCTTGTATCCGCCGGACCACTCGAAGTTGTCCATCAGGGACCATACGTAATAGCCGCGAAGGTCGAGCCCTTCCGCCACGCCGCCGGGGGCCGTGGCCGCAAGTGCCGTGCCCAGGTGGTCCGACAGGTAGCGCAGGCGCCGCTCGTCCGGGATGAACTTGCGGTTGGTCGACTTGTCCGTGACGATGATGTCTTCGAAGCTCGCTCCGCCTTCGGTGATGATGACGGGCGGGAGGTTGGGATACCGGTCCCGCATCTCCTTGAGTGCGACCGCCATGTATCCCGGCTTGACTGGCCAGCCGTAGGCGGTGGTCTCCGTGTCCGGCCAGGGCTCGATGTGCAGCGGCGCGCCGGGCGTGGCGGCGCTGAGATCGTCCCCCATGGCCTCGGCCATGGCCGCAGGCACCGGACTGTCGCCGGCGCCGGCCGCCACCCGTGTGGGCATGTAGTAGTTGAGCCCGTAGAAGTCCAGCGGCTGGGAGATGACGCCCATGTCCTCGTCCGGATGCTCGAAGGACGAAAAGAACTTTCCGACCCGCACGAGGTCCGGGTACTTTCCCAGAAGGACCGGGTCCGAGTACAGGCGATTTTGGGCCACGTCCATTGCCCCGGCGCTCATCCAGTCCAGCGGGTTGCCGGAGTTCGGCACCATGGGTGAGTAGACATTGGTCATGCCGATTTCGCCCGGCACCTTTGCCGCCCGCAGCGCCTGGACCGCCAATCCGTGGCCCAGCAGCTGGTGGTGCACGGAAGGCAGCCCGTTCGAGAACTCCGCCTTGCCCGGCGAATGCAGGCCGAGTGCATAGCCGTTGGTGGTGACCGTTGCGGGCTCGTTGATGGTCACCCAGCGGGCCACCCTGTCGCCGTAGGCGGCCGCGGCGACTGCCGCGAACTCGCCCAGCCTGTAGGCCGTGTCCCGGTTCAGCCATCCGCCGGCCTCGTCCAGGGGCAGGGGCGTGTCCCAGTGGTAGAGCGTCACCATCGGAGAGATCCCGTTGGCCAGGAGCTCGTCCAGCAAGCGGTCGTAAAAGTCCAGCCCTGCGCGGTTCACCGGTCCGCTGCCGCGGGGCTGGATTCGCGGCCATGAAAGGGAGAATCGATATGAGTCGATGCCCAATTCCTTCATGAGGGCAACGTCCTCGGGCATCCGGTGGTAGTGGTCACACGCCACCGCCGGGCTGTGGCCGTCCACGATCGCACCGGGCTTGGCGGCAAAGACATCCCAGCCTGCAGGTCCGCGGCCATCCTCGTCGAGCGCGCCTTCGATCTGGAAAGCGGCTGTTGCCACTCCGAGCGTGAAGGCCGCCGGAATCGTGGCGGCCAGCTCTTTGGCGGACATGTGCATGAGCGGAACCTCTATGGTGTTGTCGGGAAGGCTAGGTATATCAGTGAACTGCGGTATCTTCCAGAATGACACACGCCGTGTCGGCTGACGAGGGCATCCCGCTCCGACCGGCGGGCGCGCCCAGGGGGCCGCGGGCGTCGACTGATTGCACTGGTAGGGCCTGCGCATGGATGAAAATTTGGCGAAGTTCATCGACAATTTTGCCCGGCTGGTGGAACTCGCGCAGTCCGGCCAGCACCGGGTCCGTGCGGGAACGCAGCTGCTGACGACGCTCACAGACCATCTGGGGATCCCCGCCGAATCACTGTCCGTGGTGGTGGAGGAAATTCCGCCGCACCGGTTCGTGGATGCGGACATCCTGATGGCCGAGCTGGCCGGTGCGGATGAGGGATTCCGGCTCGTGGGCATCGGCGGCGGTGACCAGCGCCACCACCAGTCACTCAGCGACATGCTGCAGCAATCCCAGTTCTTCCCGCAGTTCCCGCTGTCCCAGCCCGATTACACCAACCTCGCCGTGGGGCCGGACGAGCAGCGGCAGGCGGTGGCGCTCGGGCTGTGGCTCTTCAGGCACGGAGGCAGGCCAGTCGCCGTCCTGCAGCGTGACGCCAACCCCCGGTACGGACGGCAGACCGCCTCCCTCGAAGTCCTGGCAGGCGACACCACGAACTCCGCCGGCTTCCTGTCCGATTTCCGCAGGCAGATGCAGCACCGCAGTGTCCTGAAGGGCCAGGTCATATCACTGGTCATGGGCGAGTATGGCCCCAGCGCCGCAGGAGTCACGTTCCATCCCCGGCCGGAGCTGGCTGCCTCTGATGTCATCCTGCCGGACGGCCTGCTGCAAAAGGTGTCGGACCATGCCCTCGGGATCGCCGAGCACCGTGAGTCGCTCAGCGAATACGGGCAGCACCTCAAGCGGAACATCCTGCTCTACGGCAAACCCGGCACGGGCAAGACGCATACCGTGCGGTACCTGTTGAGCCAGAGTGACGGCGCCACCGCCATCCTCCTGTCCGGCGGATCGCTGGCCAGAATCTCGGAAGCCGCCACCATGGCCAGGGCGCTGCAGCCGTCCATCGTGGTTCTTGAGGACTGCGACCTGATCGCCGAGGACCGGAGCTTCGGGCACGGGCCGCAGCCGCTGTTGTTCGAAGTGCTGGACGCCATGGACGGCCTGGACAGCGACGCCGACGTTGCGTTCGTCCTCACCACAAACCGCGTGGACATGCTTGAACGCGCCCTGGCACAGCGTCCCGGCCGTGTGGACCTTGCCGTGGAGATCCCCCTCCCGGCCGTGGCGGAACGCACCGAACTGGTGAAACTGTATGCCCGCGGGATCCCCTTCAGTCCTGCTGCGGTGCAGGACGCCGCCGCGCGCACCGAAGGCACCACGGCCTCGTTCGCCCGCGAGCTCGTGCGCCGGGCGGTAGTGGCCGCCGCGTTGGAGGGCGTGCCCGTCGCCGACGGGCACCTGGGCCAGGCAGTGGACGGGCTGATGGCCGACGGCGAAGCCCTCACCCGCAGCCTCCTCGGCAGTGGCCCCGGCGACGGCGACGGTTTCGGCGGGCCAGGCTTCGGCGCGCAAGGCCACTTCCACCCCGGGGCATGATGACTTGGGGAAAATGACGCTGGCGTAGGGTTCAAGCCCAGGGGCCGCTCTCCCACCGGACAGGGCCGACCCACAGCGGCGGATCCGCGTGCGGGATGCGCCGGACGGGGATGTTCCGCGGGTTGGCGGTGCTGGTGCGGACCGGACTGGTGTCGGCGGAACGGGCGGTTTCCTGGTCATAGGCACTGCGGCGTTCCGGGTCCCTCAGCACGAAGAAGGCCTGCATGATGCGCTGCAGTTCGGCGGGCACGGCTTCCCCGCTGTCCAGGTCAGGATGATGCGTGCGCATCAGGGAACGGTAGGCGCGCGCGATCTCCTGCTGCGTCGCACCGCGGGGAACGTGCAACACCGCGTAGTGGTCGGGAACGGCGCTGGCCATCGGGGGTCCCCTAGCTGGAGGGTACAGGACCGGCTTCCGGTTCCGCCCGAAGCGGGAAACCGGAAGCCGTCCCCGGGGCGACTCGGTTAGCTTCCGATTTCGTGCAGCTGGCCCCTGCTCTCAATTTCGATCTTGCGGGGCTTGGCCTGCTCGGCAACCGGGATCCGGAGCGTCAGCACGCCGAGATCATAGGTGGCCTTGATGTGCTCGGTATCGAGGGTGTCGCCGAGAATCAGCTGGCGGCTGAAGACGCCGCGGGGCCGCTCGGCAACCACCAGCTCAACGTTGGGCTGCGTCGGGTCGCGGCGCTCTGCCCGGACTGTCAGGACGTTCCGTTCAACGTTCAGGTCCACGGTGTCGGGCGTGACGCCGGGCAGGTCAAAGGCGACGACAAACTCGCCGTCCTCCTGCCACGCGTCCATGGGCATCGCGGCCGGACGAGCCGCCGTGCCGAAGACCTGCTGGGTGAGCCGGTCCAGCTCACGGAACGGGTCGGTACGGATCAACATCATTTCCCACTCCTTCAGCATGTAGGTGTTCATGGCAACCCACCCCGAGATCCATGATTCAGATCTATGGTGGTGGATATAGATTTTTTATAGCATCCGTGACAAACTGGCGCAAGAGACTATTTCGAAAATTTCCAGACCGGGGGAAACAGTGGCAGATCAGGGCGACGACCGGGGGCTGTACGCCATTTCCGTGGTGGCGGAACTCCTCGGTACCGGCCAGCAGAACATCCGGCTCTACGAGCGCCGCGGCCTGCTCACCCCGGACCGGACATCAGGCGGAACCAGGCAGTACAGCGAGCAGGACCTGGCGGTCCTGCGCCGGATCGCGGAGCTCCTGGACGACGGGCTCAACCTGGCGGGCGTGGCCAAGGTGCTTGCCCTCGAGGTGGACAACGCCAGGCTCCGGCGGGAGCTGGAACGGTCCCGGACCCGAAACTCGCGGCGCGCCACCGGCCTCTGAAACACGCGGCACCGAGCTCCCCGCGCCCGGCGCACCACGCTTCTCAACTCCGTGTGCCGCTCAGCTCCGTCCGAATCTTAGCTCCGTCCGCCAGCGAGCATGAATGACTCCTCCAGCAGCTCGGCGAGTTCGCCGCCGTCGAGCCTTTCAAGCCGGACCAGCACCAGCTGCGGCGACCGCTCGTGGTGCGGCGTCCAAAAGTACGTCTCCGGATCCGTGCCCGCGAGCGCCTCGCGCTCCCCGGTTTTGACGGTCAGCACGCCCTCTTCCCAGATCCGGGCCATCAGCGTCTTCGCGAACCATGCCGGCTGACCCAGCTGGGACGTTCGGTGACGCCCGGCAGTGAGAGGCAGATGCGGCGGACGTCGGCTTCGGTGACCATGCCCCACTGTGGCACCGCGCGCCGGCCGCGGCAATATCCGCGCGGACACGCGGCTACCCGGGCGCGCCGCCACCTGGACGCGCGGACACGCGCGCGCCGTCAATCCGCGGGGGAATCAGCTTTGGACAGCTCGCCGGTGACGGCCTCACCCCGCACCCGGGCAGTCCGCCAGGTATCCACGGCGATCACGGCGCCCACCACCACAAGGGAGAGCGCCACAGAGGCCACGGCGTCGCTCACCCAGTGGTAGCCGAGGTAGAGCCGGCTGACCGCCGCCAGGAACACGCCAATAATGGCGAAGACAAATGCGACGGCGGCCGACTTGGACTTCCGCCGAGAAAACACGAGGAACGTGGTCACCAGCAGAAAGTCCGAGGCACCCAGCACATGGCCGGAAGGGAACGAAAAGGTGTGGTCGGCCCCGAACAGCATGAGATCCACCGGCGGGCGGTCACGCCCAACGGAATGGCCGATGAGCTGCGCCAGCCCCACACCCGTGAGCATCGCAGCCGCCAGCAAAATGGGCCGCCAGGCGTGCTTGGCCAGGATCCCCCACGCGACCGTGACCACCAGGACGATGATAGGCAACCCCACCGGCCCAAATATGACCGCCAGGGCAATCATGACAACGGTCAAGGCACCGGAGCGCAGGGTCAGCAGCCATTGCCGCGCTGCCTCGTCGGCGCTCGCCACTCCGTCGTGCTGGAGGACTCCGGCCAGTGTCACGAAGAAGACTGCGGCACCCACCAGCACCAGGACCACCGCAGTCACGTAAAGCGCTTTTCTCGCTCCGGCGTCCATGTAGCGTTCCTCAACCACGAACTTGTCGTGGAATGTCCGCCACCAGCCCGCCTTGCCCGCTGATTCTTCTGCCATTGGAAGCCTGCCTATACGCCGAGGGGAAACTGTCCTCTGATGAGAATATCCCCGTTGCGGAAACGCCGGGCGGAAAAAGCCATGTTCGGCGGCGCCTTACGGAGGAACCGCGCCGCTGTTACCGTGAACTACCCAGCCACTACAAGGCCTCAGGAGACAGCATGAGCACTGAAGGAACCGGAACAGGCCAGGACGATCAGCCTGATGCAGCCGCACCAAAGGACGGGAAAGCGGCACTCCCCACAACCGACCCCCAAGTGGCCACCGCCGAAGAAACTGAAGACGTCGACAACACCCCCGTGGACACCACCGAGCCGGGCTGACACTGGCGCAGCCCGAATCAGGGCCGCCGAATCCGGGCTCTGTCCCGCAGCAGGACCCCGGTGGATAATGGATTCACAGTGGTGGCGACGCAGCTACGGAGGATGCCATGAGGATCGTCGGAACGCTATTGATCATCTGGCTCCTCATCGGGGCCTTTGCTGCATTCCAGCGCGGTTATTTCGGCGGTTCCCCTAACTCGTGCGCCGAGTTCGGCACCGTGGCCGTGACCATCGTCGCCGGGCCGCTGAACTACATGGGCGCCAACCCCAAGATCGCCTGCGAAGTTCCGCAGCCCTCAAAGTAGCCGGACGGCACGATTGCGTTCACTCCCGATTCACGCGCGCGTTCTCGCTTGTCCAAACGGGCTAGCTAGGTTCGGGCCATGGACATTACGCGCAGAACGCTCATCACCACCGGCCTTGGTGCCGGACTCGTCATCGCCCTGCCCGGAACCGCAATCGCCGACGAACGGAACTCGGAGGCTAGCCTTCCCACAGACCCTTTCACCCTGGGCGTGGCCTCCGGCGACCCGTGGCCTGACGGCTTTGTGATTTGGACCCGCCTCGCCCTCAGCCCGCTCGCGGAAGACGGCCGGGGCGGCATGCCGTCGCGCACCGTCGCCGTGGGCTGGGAAGTGGCCGAAGACCCGGCAATGCGGAAGGTTGTCCGGCGCGGGGTCGAGCAGGCCGTGACGGCAGGCGCCCACTCCGTGCATGCCGAGCTGCGCGGACTCAAGCCGGGCCGCGAGTATTTCTACCGTTTCCGTGCCGGCCGCCACATCAGCCCGGTTGGCCGCACACTGACAAGCCCGGCCTGGAACGAGACGCCCGCGGCGCTGGCCATGTCCTTCGCCAGCTGCGCCCAGTACGAGCACGGCTATTTCACGGCCTACCGGCGCCTCGCCGAGGACCAGCCGGACCTCGTGCTGCATCTGGGCGACTACCAGTACGAATACAAGAAGGGCTCCTACGTGACGGCGGGCGGCAACCCCCGCGACCACGAGGGGCCGGAGACTGTGACGCTCGAGAACTACCGCCAGCGCCACGCGCAGTACAAGGCCGACGCCGACCTTCAGGCCGCGCACGCGGCCGCACCGTGGCTGGTGGTCTGGGACGACCACGAGGTGGACAACAACTGGGCGGATGAGGTGCCGGAGAACACCGACCCGGCCCAGCTGAATGACACCGCCCCCAACTTCCGCCGGCGCAGGGCTGCGGCGTTCCAGGCTTATTACGAAAACATGCCCCTGCGCGCTCCCACCAGTCCCGCGGGGGCAGACATGAAGATCTACCGCACCGTGCAGTGGGGACAGCTGGCGAACTTCCACATGATGGACACCCGCCAGTACCGGGACGACCAGCTGGCCGGCGACGGCTGGCGCAGGAACGTGCAGGAGCGCCTCGCGGAGAACCGGACTATCACGGGCGCGGAGCAGGAACAGTGGCTGCTGGACGGATTCCGGAAGTCCCGTGCCCGCTGGGATGTCCTGGGCCAGCAGGTGTTCTTCGCCGAACGCGACCGCAACGCGGCCGCGGACATCGACGACATGTCCATGGACGGCTGGGACGGCTACGCCGCTTCCCGCCGCCGGATCACCCAGGGCTGGGTGGACGCGAAGGTGAGGAACGCCGTCGTGCTTACCGGCGACGTCCACCGCAACTGGGCCAACAACGTCAAGGTCGACTACAAGAACCCGGGTGCGCCCGTGGTGGGCTCGGAACTGGTGTGCACTTCCGTCACCTCGACCGGCAACGGAACAGGCTCCGTCACAGACCCGACCATGGCCTGGAACGATCATCTGAAGTTCTTCAACGATCAGCGCGGGTACGTCAGGACCACCATCACCAAGGACTCGATGACGGCCGACTTCCGGGTGCTGGACTACGTGGCGGCCCCCGGTTCGCCGGTGAGCACCAAGGCCTCCTTCCAGATCCACGACGGCGTTCCGGGACTGCAGTAGCGCGGCTAACCGCTCCAAATACGCGGCGGGGTGCCGGCCCATTCCGGCCGGCATCCCGCCGTCAAAACCGTTACGCTCCTCCCGTGGCACTGCCGGTTCCGGGACGCGGACGCGTGTGAGTTGACTCACAGTCGGAAATTGGGCTATTCTCGACTTTGTTAGCGCTCACAACGTGACCGCAACGCCACCAGCCGGTCCCGTCGGAAGGCGCAGATGCCTTTCGACCCAGCACCAATTCGCGGCACGAGTCAGCCGCGGAAGGAGAACAAGTGCGTATCAAGAAACTTCTGGGCGCCTTTGCAGTCGTCCTCGCCGTCACCGTGGGGGCAACCGGCTGCGGCAGCCGGCCCGGCACCGCGGCCCCGTCCGGCAGCGCAGACGCTGCCGGTGCCCTCGTCGGCATCTCCATGCCCACGCAGACGTCCGAACGCTGGATCGCCGACGGCAAGAACGTCTCCGAGTCCGTAGCCAAGCTCGGCTACAAGGCGGACCTTCAGTACGCCAACGACGACATCCCCACACAGGTCTCGCAGATTGAGAACATGCTCACGAAGGGCGCGAAGGCGCTCATCATCGCGGCCATCGACGGCACCACCCTGACGGACGTCCTGGCCAAGGCCAAGGAACAGAACGTCAAGGTCATCGCGTACGACCGCCTGATCAACGGCACGCCGAACGTCGACTTCTACACCACCTTCGACAACTACACGGTGGGCGTCCAGCAGGCGACGTCCCTCCTGACCGGGCTGGGCCTCATGGACGCCAGCGGCAAGAAGGTGGACGGCAAGGGCCCGTTCAACGTGGAGCTCTTCGCCGGCAGCCCGGACGACAACAACGCGAACTTCTTCTGGACCGGCGCCATGGACACCCTGAAGCCGTTCATGGATGCCGGCACCATCAAGGTGCCCAGCGGCCAGACCAAGTTCGAGCAGGCAGCCATCCTCCGGTGGCAGGCACCCGTCGCGCAGAAGCGCATGGAGGACATCCTCACCGCCGCCTACAGCTCGGGCAAGAAGCTCGACGGCGTGCTGTCGCCATATGACGGACTGTCGATCGGCATCATTTCCGCCCTGACCAGCACCGGCGGCTATTCCAAGGGCAGCCTGCCGGTCGTCACCGGCCAAGACGCGGAGAAGGGCTCCGTGAAGTCCATCATCGCCGGGGAACAGTACTCCACCATCTTCAAGGACACCCGCAAGCTGGGCGAGCAGGCAGTGAAGATGGTCGACGCGGTCCTCAAGGGCCAGCAGCCCGAAACCAACGACACCGAAACCTACAACAACAAGGTCAAGGTAGTTCCCGCGTTCCTGCTGAAGTCCGTGATCATCACCAAGGACAACTACAAGCCGGAGCTCGTTGACTCCGGCTACTACACGGAGGCCGACATCAAGTAGCCGCCGTGACGGGTGCGGCCGGGCCCCTGCCCGGCCGCACTCCCCGGGGGCCCTGCATCAGCAGGAGTCCGGCTCCAACCAATCTGCGGGAAATAAACATGAACGTACCCATCCTTCAAATGCGGGGAATCACCAAGACTTTCCCCGGCGTCAAAGCCCTCCAGGACGTCACCCTGGACGTGAACCGCGGCGAGGTCCACGCCATCTGCGGTGAGAACGGGGCAGGGAAGTCCACCCTCATGAAAGTGCTGTCGGGCGTGTACCCGCACAACACGTTTGACGGCGACATCCTCTTTGAAAACGAGCCGTGTGACTTTTCCACCATCAGCGACAGCGAAAAGCGCGGCATCGTCATCATCCATCAGGAACTGGCGCTGAGCCCGTACCTGTCCATCGCGGAGAACATCTTCCTCGGCAACGAACTGGCGACCCGCGGCTGGGTGGACTGGCGCAAAACCAACCTTGAAGCCGCCAAGCTGCTGGCCCGGGTCGGACTCAGCGAAAACCCGGTGACACCAATCCAGCACATCAGCGTCGGAAAGCAGCAGCTCGTCGAGATCGCGAAGGCGCTCTCCAAGGAAGTAAAGCTGCTCATCCTCGACGAGCCCACGGCCGCGCTGAATGACGAGGACTCGGGCCACCTGCTGGACCTCATCCTGCACCTGAAAGGCCAGGGCGTCACCAGCATCATCATCAGCCACAAGCTCAACGAGATCCGGAAAGTGGCGGACGCCGTCACCATCATCCGGGACGGCAGGACCATCGAGACCCTTCGGCTCGACCAGGGGCAGATCACCCAGGAGCGCATCATCCGCGGCATGGTGGGCCGCGACCTCGAAAGCCTTTACCCGGACCGCACGCCCAGCATCGGCGAAGAAGTCCTCCGGATTGAAGACTGGACGGTGCAGCATCCGCAGGACCACACCCGCACCGTGGTCCACAACGCCAGCCTCAATGTCCGCAAGGGCGAGGTCGTCGGGCTCGCCGGCCTCATGGGAGCCGGCCGGACCGAGCTGGCCATGAGCGTCTTCGGCCGGACGTACGGCCGCGCCGTGTCCGGGAAAGTGTTCAAGCACGGGCAGGAGATCAACACCTCCACCGTGTCGGAGGCAATCCGCCACGGGCTCGCCTACGCAACGGAGGACCGGAAGCACTACGGCCTGAACCTCATCGAGGACATCAAGCGCAACGTCTCGATGGCTGCCCTCCGGAAGCTCGCCAAGCGCGGCTGGGTGGACAGGAACGAAGAGACCATCGTTGCCAACCGGTACCGGACCAGCATGAACATCAAGGCCCCCTCGGTTGCGGCCATCACGGGCAAACTGTCCGGCGGCAACCAGCAGAAGGTGGTCCTGAGCAAGTGGATGTTTTCGGACCCGGACGTGCTGATTCTCGACGAGCCGACCCGCGGCATCGACGTGGGTGCCAAGTTCGAGATCTACACGATCATCGCGGAACTCGCCGCCGAGGGTAAGGCCGTCATCGTGATCTCCTCCGAGCTCCCCGAACTCCTGGGCATCTGCGACCGGATCTACACGCTGTCCGCGGGGCACATCACCGGCGAAGTGCCAATCGCCGAGGCCACCCAGGAAACCCTCATGCACTACATGACCAAAGAGAAGGAATAACGAACATGTCCGCCCTACGAGAATCCCTCGGCTTCCTGACAAGCCGCCTCCGCCAGGTTGGCATCTTCGTCGCCCTGATCCTGATCGTCCTGCTCTTCCAGGTCCTCACGGACGGGATCCTGCTCCAGCCCCAGAACGTCACCAACCTGGTGGTCCAGAACAGCTACATCCTGATCCTGGCCATCGGCATGGTGATGGTGATCATCGCCGGCCACATCGACCTCTCCGTCGGCTCCATTGCGGGCTTCATCGGGGCCGTATCGGGCGTGATGATCGTCCACTGGGGCTGGGCCTGGTGGATCGCCATCCCGGCCTGCCTGCTGGTGGGCGCGCTCGTCGGGGCCTGGCAGGGCTACTGGATTGCCTACGTGGGCATCCCTGCGTTCATTGTGACCCTGGCGGGCATGCTCATCTTCCGCGGCCTGACGCTGATCACGCTCAAGAACCAGCAGATCACCCCGTTCCCGGACGAACTCCGGGCCCTGGGCGGAGGCTTCCTCCCGGACATCTCCGGCGGCACCTCGGTGCTGGAGTGGCTGACGGTCATCCTCGGCGTCGGCGGCACCGCCGCGATCCTGTTCCAGTCCATCAAGGAACGCCGCGTGCGCCGGAAGTTCAACCTCGAAAACGAGCCCATGGCCTGGTTCGCCACCAAGACGTCGTTCATCGCGGTGCTCATGCTGACCATCACGTTCCTCCTCGCCAGCTACCGCGGCACCCCGATCGTGCTGATCGTCCTCGCCGTCCTGGTGATCGCCTACTCGGCGCTGATGAGCAACAGCATCTTCGGCCGGCACACGTACGCGATCGGCGGCAACCTCCACGCAGCCGAGCTCTCCGGCATCAAGACCAAAGCCGTGACGTTCCGGCTGTTCGTGAACATGGGTGTGCTTGCCGCCCTGGCCGGACTCGTGTTCACCGCGCGCCTGAACTCGGCGCAGCCGGCGGGGGGCACGGGCTTCGAACTGGATTCCATTGCCGCGGCGTTCATCGGCGGAGCCGCAGTCCAGGGCGGAATCGGCACCGTGGCCGGAGCCATGATCGGCGGCCTCATCATGGGCGTGCTCAACAACGGCATGTCCATCCTGGGCCTGGGCACCGACTACCAGCAGCTCATCAAGGGCCTGGTGCTCCTGCTCGCAGTGGGCTTCGACATCTTCAACAAGAACCGCAGCGGCGGCGGATCCACCATCGCCAAACGGTTCAAGTGGAAGACGGCCCCGTCGGACAGCGCCGAGGAACCCCAGCCGGCAGCCAAGACGCCCGTTGCCGTTGCCGCCAAGCCTGCGGGCGCCGGGCCAGTGGGCGCCGAGCCGGTGGGCGCGGAGCCGGTGGGCGCGGTCGAAAACCCCTGATCCGCCCCGCCAGGCCCAACTGGGTAGCAGCACGCGCCGTTCTCAGCGCCCAGAACCGCGTGTGCTGCTACCCAGTTGGGCGGGCAGGGCACCGCACGGAAGGAATGCGCATGTCCCACGCCAGCGACGACTGGAACCTGTTGATCGGACGCACCGTGGAGCTGCGGCGCGACGGCCTGCACGTCCGCACTGCCGAGGTGGAGAATGCGTCCCTGGATTCGTCGGTGATGTGGCTGCGATTCGACGGCAACCACGGCCGCCAGCTGATCGCGAAGTCGGACGGCTTCGAGGTGCGGCCGGTGTCCTGAGCCAGTTCAGGTCACCGGCCGCACGGAATGCCGGCCCGTTCAGGAACTGCTCGGGCTCAGGGCCTGGCGGCGTTCCTCACCAGTCGTGCACGGTGCCGTCGACGAGGCGGTTATAGGGCAGGTAGGCCTGCTGGTACGGGTAGGCCGCGGCGGCTTCTTCGTTGAATTCGACGCCGATGCCGGGCTTCTCGCCCGGGTGCAGGTAGCCGTCCACGAAGGTCATG
>NZ_JBDLAK010000012.1:0-148443 GCF_039748055.1 Burkholderia sp. RS01 | reverse complement strand
GTACCACGGCAGCGGCGCCAAACGCGGCCGGCCCCGCACTAAACCCGCCGCGGGTTAGACTGTCAGGCATCTCCCGACAACACAGTGTCAGGGATGTCTCCGGACCGTACATTTTCAATTGGCACTAGTGGCCCTATTTTCGGTTGGCGTTAACAGTTGGCCCAGACCGGATCGATGGATCGTCCCCGCCGGCCGTGGACCTGCTGGGTGAGGCGTTGCCGGACCTCGGTGAGCATGTCGTTGCCGAGCTTGACCAGGTGGAACGCGTCGACCGAGACCGCGGTGCGCGGAAGCCACATCCGCAATGCCTTGCGGAATGCGGCCGACGGGTCGATCGCAACAACCTGCACGCCCAGGCGCCACTCCAGCGGCCGGGCGAACAGCCAGTCCCCGACACCCTCACTGTCGCGGCCGTCCACGATCCCGAGGACCTGTCCGCTGTCCAGATCGACAATGGTGGTCATCCAAGGTTCGTATCGTTTCCAGGCCTTGGTGGCCGGGTCACGGAAGAACCGCACGGACCGGTAGCGGTGTTCGTCGATGCCGAGCATCCGCGGTGCCAGGGCGTCAACATTGGGCAGGGTCAGTGCCGCGGAGTCCAGGGCACGCTGGACCAGCCACCATGAGACACCGAACGAGGAGGCAGCCTCCGCTGCGGCTCTCCCCGATCCGATCACGGCGGCCACGAGTGCATCCCGGAGCCGGCGGGTAGACCGTGCCCGGCGCGGGACCTGGGCGGTTTCCTCGGTGAATGTCCTGCGCGGGCACAGGTACTCATCGCAGAAGAATCTCCGCTTGGCCCAGACCACTTCGACCGGACCGGCGACGGGGATGTCCCGCAGGCGTTGTGGCCGGCGTGAATGCACCCGGGTGCTGATCACTCCGCAGGACGGGCAGCCGGCCTCTGCGGTGGCATCGACATGGATCCGTCGTTGACCGAATGCGAGGATCTCGGTGCCGGTGACGCGGTAGTCGGGCAGGTTGAAGATGGCGGTGGCAGCATCGGGGCGCGGGGAAGTAGGCTCGATCAAGGCTCGTAGCTCCTGACTCTTGATGAATGCGTAGAGAACATCCATCACAGCAGGGCTACGAGCCCTTCAGCTTTCAAGACACGGAACCTGTTTCACCATCAACCACGAAGAGCCGCGAAACGCTAAGGGACCACCACCAAGCACCCTGACTGAGGGCATGGGAGCGGTCATGAGCGGAAGCGACAATCAATCTTATTAACCCACTCGTACAGAGGACTATCTAGTCGCCTGTCGGGAATCGAGGTTGAGGGAATGTGCCGCACGTTCTTCGTCGCTGGCGAACCGTTGCCCGAGTTGCTTAGCAGGATTACCGCCAACTATTGCATAAGCAGGCACGTCCTTGGTAACCACAGCACCGGCCGCGACGATAGCTCCTTCTCCGATTGACAGGCCGCTGAGGACGACACTCGCCCCACCTATCCAGACGTCCCGACCGATCGCCACCCTATCGCGTTGGGTCCCGGCGCGTTCCGATGCCCGTGTCGCTTCGCACATAGGGACGCCGATTTCGTCAATTGCATGATCATCTCGTCCAACTATTTGAACGCCCATTCCTATCAACGTAAAATCCCCGATCTCTCCGTCGACCTGAATGATCGAGCGGGGGCCAATCGAGACGCCATGCCCTATTACGAGGCCATGGGGAGAACTAATGACAGATCCACGCCCTGCCCGCAGCCCCACACCAAATGTGACGTTCTCGTGGACAGCTAATTTCCTGGACAAGGCTCGAATGATTCTGACAAAAGGACGGGGCAACCCAGTGCTCTTTTCAGTATTACTAGTCATCAGAATGTCTCCCAACAGTGTGATCTCCGTGCTCGCTGTCCTGGAGAGCATGGCAAATTCCATCCGCCATCGATTCAGCGGAATAGCGGCTTCGTGTGTATTCCGAAACCTGAACATCGGGAACATGGCTGCGCCGGATCCAAGCATCCGCAATGGCGGCAGCCAGCGCTTCGGGCGAATCTGACTTAAACCAGGTAACTCCCCCGGATTCTGCGAGCTCTATCTCCGGCGAGTGTGGTTCCGCATCTGCAATGATCATCGGCACACCAAAGCCGAGACTCTGAGTCAATCCCAAGCCTGCGAATCCTGGCGACACGCTGCAGAATGCCTTTGAATACGAGGAACGAAGGCTATCAACACCGTCGACCCAACCGTCGAAGAACACTCGGTCGCTGATACCTAGACGACTTACCAGCTGCTGGAGAGACTGCTCTGCATGCCCACCTCCAATCAGCCGCAGTCGGACGGAAGGATTGGACCGCGCCGCGATTGCAAAACCTTGAACTAGAAGACTCACTTTCTTGGCCTCCACAAAGCGGCCAACATAGATTATCTCGTTCTTTTCACTTTCCGCAGTTCCGGGAAAAGGAACCATATCCGCCTTGCGATACAGCGAATTTGGGGCGACCCAGACTGCACTATTGGGCAGATCTTCTATGGCCTTCTTCCTGTCACTGTAGGTATAAGAAATTGTTCCCTGGGCAAGTTTTCTCATAGCTAGCCGTAGCTTTGCGCTTCGCGCGCCAGCTCCGGCCTGCGGATGGATATGGCCCCAAACTAGAGTTCTCTTGGCCAGAGCCCGTCTCGCCAGCAGCACAACCCAGGCGGTAAGGCTTCTAGGATTGAGGTCGACGACGACTGAACCTGCAGTCAAGACATTTAGGCTGGAACTCAATTGCACGAAAACACGATTCCGAAATAGGCGGATCATGCTAACTCGCTGATAGTAGTCCTTCGGGATGCCTGTCTTAACCGTAGGGTCCAGATGCGCATCACTTACGAATAACTTGACAGACCCACCGAGCCGTTCCTTGACGAGCTGAATGCATTCAAGGCGATAGGCCGGCAATACCGCCAAAAAGAGAACAAATTCTTGATTACTGGAGGCTTTCACCGATGTACCCCCGCCGGCCCAACTGCTTGAAGCTCACGGACTTTGAGCCCAATCTGCCAGTAGTACGTTGACAAAGCGACGGCGTAATCGAATCCCGCTCGCCCATCTCGAAGGCCGCCTCGCAAGATATATGAATACAGAAAGAACGCAAGCGGTTTAAGTGGCACAGAGTCGAAGATTCTTCCTTGGAGACTCCGCTTCTTCCTCGTCGCTTCCTTGGTATGCGGCTGCGTCCGCAGATACGCTTCCCAGTCTGAGTAGCGGTTGTGCCTATCGAACCAGGTTCGGACTGGATCTTTATCATCGTGTAGGAGCCGTCCGGATATCCTGTGGACTTTGCCGGAAACTTCAGGTTGATAGTGCCCCTCAAGCTCACCCATTCCTGGCGCACTCAGGTCATCTATTTCCGGAAACCGCACAAAGTTCCGATTCAGAAGAGCTCGCTTGACGACGCGGTGGCCATATTTCAGTGGACGCCCCGCAAAAACGTAGTCCAGCTCGATGTCGCAGGCCGCGATCTGCGAGGCTCCCTCAGAGGAAATTAAGGAATCGATCGACTCCAATAGCTCAGGGGTGGGCGTCTCATCAGCGTCTAAGAACAGAATCCATTCGTTCTTAGTGGCGAGGTTGTCCAGCTGCCACTGCTTCTTCTTCGGATAACGGCCATTCCATGTAAAGTTAACCACTTCTACACCAAGCCCAGAACATATGCCTTTGGTTCCGTCAGTGCTATTAGAATCAACCACTATGACCTCACTGAAGGCCGTCAAATTTCTAAGACAATGACCAATTCCGACTTCTTCATTTTTCGTTTGAACAAGAACGGTAACTGGTAGTTTAGAAGAATCCATCACACACTGTCCTTAGCGGATTTAGCAGGTCAAAGTAGACCTAAGCAATATAAAAAGTTGTTGCAAGCTAGCAGCTCTTTGATTTATTAGTCATCGGTGAAACGCCGCCCTTGGACACTTGCGGATTCGGAACCCACGATCGTATTTGCTGGAATATCCGACGACACCACGGTCATGGGTTTGATCAAGGAAGAATCTCCTACTGTGACACCCCCCGTTACGAGGCATCTGGTAGTTATCCAGACTCCATCACCGATCCTGACCGGCTTTGTTATTAAGGCCATATCGCGCCTGTGAGCGTGACTTCCCGTCGTGATCATGGTTTCCTGCGAAATGACGGTGTCATGACCGATGACGACTTCGTCTTGGTTATGAATCCAAACTCCTTCTCCGAGCCAGGATCGGTCCCCGATTTTCAATTTCCACGGGAACTTTATTCTTGTCCGAGGTCGGATAATCACGCCTCCCCCTATCTCAGCGCCAAAAAGACGCAGGACCGAGGCTCGTATCCGAGAACTCACTTGCCAGGGGTTGGTTACAAAGATCAGTTCGACAGCTGCCCACAGATACACCACCGACTTTGGCCTACCCCATGACGACTGCTCCCCCGGTGCGCGAGAAAGGTCTATGACCTTTTTTGACATGCTCATTTGGAACCCATCGCCGTTCATTTCCTCCCCAATAGGACCACGCCTTGCCGCGACAGGGACGTTCCGCGCTGCAGCCGAGTCGCTCCGCACTATTCTTACACTTGTGACTCGATCAAAACTGCGCATAACCATCGTCGGCCTCAACTACGCCCCTGAGCCAACCGGCAACGCTCCGTACACCACGAGTCTTGCAGAGGGCCTAGCTGCGGCCGGTCATGAAGTGCGCGTTGTAACCGGGTACCCTCACTATCCGGAGTGGACCCTAAGAGAGGGGTACTCGGGCTGGGAAAGCAGCGAGATTATTAACGGAGTCCACGTGAACCGCCTTCGGCATCATGTTCCCCGAGCGCCATCATCGTTGGGGCGCATACACATGGAACTGAGCTTCGGCGTACGTCTCTTGTTCGCACCTTGGCACAAGCCCGATGCTGTCCTTGTCGTCAGCCCAGCACTCTTCTCAAGCGCCCTTGCGATCCTCCGCGTTCGGCTTCGTCCCAACAGGCCTGCTGTAGGAATTTGGATTCAAGATTTGTACAGCAGGGGCGTCATAGAAACCGGTACCGGCGGCAGCGGACTGGCTCGATTGGCCGCCTCAGTCGAGTCGCTGATACTCCGATCAGCAGACGGTGTGGCTGTGATACACGACCGTTTCAAGCATTACATCGTGCGCGACTTGGGCCTACCCGCCAACGATGTCAGGGTGATCAGGAATTGGACTCACTTGCCCGCGGCGCCGACTCAGGGACTTGACGAGATCCGCTCGAAGCTCGGTTGGGATCCGAAAGACATTGTCGTGCTGCATGCCGGCAACATGGGCAAGAAGCAAGGGCTAGAAAATGTAATCGAAGCTGCCCGAATTGCCGAAGTTGCTGGAAGTAGAGTTCGGTTCGTCTTAATGGGCGACGGCAATCAAAGACAACGTCTTGAACTAGCCGCAACTGGAGTCTCAACAGTTACGTTCGTGGACCCCCTCCCCGATCTGGAGTTCCAATGCGCGTTAGCTGCTGCAGACGCGTTGTTAGTCAATGAACTGCCTGGAGTAAGAGATATGGCTGTGCCCAGCAAACTCACTTCATACTTCAACGCAGGTGTGCCCGTCATAGCGGCAACTGACGAGGGTAGCGTGACCGCTTTCGAGATCGAAAGCTCAGGCGGAGGCGTCAGGGTCGATGCTGCCGACCCAAGCGCACTCGTATCGACAGCGGAGGCCATTGGTCTAGACCCCATGACAGCGGCCCGTTTGGCGGAGAATGGCCTGCGTTTTAGGCATGAAATATTGTCAGAGGCATCCGCCGTTGCGCACTATGATGATTTCATCACGAGTCTGGCAACGTCGCGCGGCCGATAGGTCGGGCGACTCTTTCTTTGCCACATACTTCTATATTTGGGGGGTTCCTATGACCAAGCGCGCACTCATTACTGGAATTACTGGACAGGATGGTTCATACCTTGCCGAACTCCTGCTCTCGAAGGGCTACGAGGTTCACGGTCTCATCCGCCGGGCCTCCACCTTCAACACCGCGCGTGTAGACCACCTGTACGTCGACCCACACGATCCTCAAGCCAAGCTCTTCCTTCACTACGGCGACCTGAGCGACGGTGCACGTCTGGTGACCCTGCTCGCAGACATTAAGCCGGACGAGGTCTATAACCTCGCGGCACAGTCTCACGTCAGGGTTTCATTTGATGAACCGGAGCACACCGCGGACACGACGGGTGTCGGAACGATCCGGCTCTTGGAGGCAGTCCGCATGTCCGGAATCGAAACGAAGTTCTATCAGGCATCCTCGTCTGAAATGTTTGGAGCAACGCCCCCTCCTCAGAATGAAGACACGCCGTTCTACCCGCGGTCGCCTTACGGCGCTGCAAAGGTATACAGCTACTGGATCACAAAGAATTATCGTGAGGCCTACGGGATGTTTGCGGTCAACGGCATCCTCTTCAACCACGAATCTCCTCGTCGCGGCGAAACGTTCGTCACGCGCAAGATCACACGCGCGGTCGCAGCCATCAAGGCTGGAAAGCAGGACCTGTTGTACATGGGTAACCTGGACGCAGTGCGCGACTGGGGCTACGCGGCCGAGTACGTCGAAGGCATGTGGCGCATGCTCCAGGCCGACGAACCCGACGACTTTGTCCTTGCGACCGGCGGCAACTACACCGTGCGCGACTTCCTCCAGATCTCCTTTGAACACGCTGGATTGAACTGGGAAAACCACGTTCGCTTCGACGAGCGCTACCTCCGCCCGACCGAAGTTGATGCGCTGGTTGGCGATGCGTCCAAGGCCCAGGAAAAGTTGGGCTGGAAGGCCTCCGTTCATACGCCAGAGCTCGCACGCATCATGGTGGACGCTGACATTGAAGCGCTCAAGCACGCCGGAAACCACTGGATCGACACCGTTCGCCTCGACAGCTGGAAGAACTAATGGTTGCGGACATCGATTTCGTTCCAGCGCGCCTCGACCGTTCGGCTAGGTTCTACGTTGCTGGCCACCGCGGCCTGGTCGGTTCAGCGATCTGGCGGAAACTCCAAAGCGAAGGCTTCGGGGACCTCGTTGGACGCACCTCGGCGGACCTCGATCTGAAGAACCGCGACGACGTTTTCACCTTCTTTTCCGAGAGTAAGCCACGATACGTCGTCCTTGCTGCGGCAAAGGTGGGAGGCATCCTCGCTAACAGCACCTATCCAGTGGATTTCCTTAGCGATAACCTACGCATCCAGGTAAATGTTCTCGATGCCGCCCGGGAAAACGGGGTCGAAAGACTGCTGTTTCTCGGCTCATCGTGTATTTACCCCAAATTTGCTGAGCAACCGATCCGAGAAGATTCGCTGCTCACCGGTCACCTGGAGCCGACGAATGACGCCTATGCAATAGCTAAAATCGCAGGCATCATGCAGATTCAGGCGATCCGCCGACAGTACGGCCTTCCTTGGATATCGGCGATGCCGACCAATCTTTATGGCCCGGGCGACAACTTCTCACCTAATGGGTCGCATGTACTTCCCGCCCTCATCCGCCGATACGACGAAGCGGCCAGGTCTGGGGTTGAGGCTGTAACAAACTGGGGAACCGGGTCCCCGCGGCGAGAATTCCTTCATGTTGATGACATGGCCTCCGCCTGCCTTCACTTGTTGGAGAACTACGATGGGCCTTCGCAGGTCAACGTTGGGACCGGAACCGACGTCACGATCAAGGAACTAGCGACCCTCGTGGCTGAGGCTGTTGGATATCGAGGAGACATCTCGTGGGATGCCTCGAAGCCTGACGGTACGCCGCGAAAATTGCTGGACGTATCGAAGCTGACAGAGGCCGGCTGGTCGGCTTCAATCGGACTCCAAGAAGGAATCCGCTCAACAACCAAGTGGTACCGGGAAAACCTCGCATCTCTTCGGGTTTAATCTCGTTGTCCATCACGCCGTAGTTTCGGCGGGTTCGCTTTGAATTGGGGGAAACTTGATGCCTGCGGGCGTTGATTGGCGTACACGATCTTCCCGCCTTCTGGGCGTCGTTGATGGGTTCGTCGTCGTTTGGGCTGTTGTTGGGGCCTTTATTATCCGTTTCGGCTTTGAACCAGATTTTGTGGTCGCTGGCCAAGAATTTACTTACGCCTGGCTTTCCGTGGCACTCGCCGTCGTCTGGTGGCTGATGCTCGGAGCTTGGAACAGCCGGCAGAGCCGCGTTCTCGGCGCCGGACCAGACGAATATAAGCGCGTCGCCGCCGCTTCGCTCTGGCTGTTCGGGCTGGTGGCAATTGTCTCGTATGTTTTCCGCGTCGACACGGCAAGGGGATACGTCGGCGTTGCGCTTCCCGTGGGGCTGTTGGGCCTGCTCATAGGACGCTGGCTGATCAGGCAGCACCTCAACATTAATCGGCAGCGCGGTCACAGCATGTCTCGACTGCTTCTTCTCGGGGGGCCGAGCGCCGTCGCACATCTGGCGGCTTCCCTCGACGGGGCTAAGCATGCCGGCTACCTCCCCATAGCGGCGTATATGCCGGGCGCCCCCGACGGGCAAACGTTCGAGGGGGACTCTGGGCTGCCGGTACTGGGCCGCAAGTCTGACGCGCGCTCAATAATTGAGGCTATCGAGTCCTGCGGCGCGGACGCAGTTGCTGTATCCGCTGGGGTCCAACTGCACCCCCAGACGCTGAGGCATCTGGGATGGGAGTTGGCTTCCCGCAATGTGGGACTAATCATGGCGCCGGCGCTCACCGACATCGCAGGACCAAGGATCCATACGCAGCAGGTTGCCGGGCTTCCTCTCATTCATGTAACAACTCCAACTCTCGAGGGCGGGCAGCGGGTTGCCAAACGCCTGTTCGACATCATCGTCTCGGGCACTTTGATAGTCCTCACGGCACCCATCATGGTGATCGTCGCCCTCCTGGTCACAGCCGAGAGCCGGGGACCAGTGCTTTTTCGGCAAGTACGCGTCGGCATCGAAGGAACGCATTTCAACATGCTCAAGTTCCGCTCAATGGTAGTCAATGCAGAGGAAAAGCTTGCCGAGCTGTCACATCGCAATGAGGGCAACGGGATTCTTTTCAAAATCAAGAACGATCCCCGGATCACCCGTGTAGGTCGCGTCCTTCGCAAATTCAGCTTGGACGAGCTTCCCCAGCTATTCAACATTCTGGCGGGTTCCATGAGCCTTGTCGGACCGCGACCGCCTCTGCCGCGTGAAGTCGAAGCCTACGAGCAAGACGTACGGCGCAGGCTGTTGGTGAAGCCCGGCCTGACGGGACTTTGGCAGGTCAGCGGCCGCTCGAATCTTTCTTGGCAGGATTCTGTTCGTCTGGATCTTTACTACGTGGAGAACTGGTCATTGGCCGGCGACCTGATAATCATATTGCGGACCGTCCGCGCTGTATTTCACAGCACCGGCGCCTACTAATACGTCCCCACGCGGACAACGGCCCTCTTGGGGAAGGAAATATCATCATGCGGATTTCAGTAATTGGTTGCGGATACCTGGGTGCTGTACACGCCGCCTGCATGGCGAAGCTCGGACATGAAGTTGTAGGCATCGACGTAGACGAGCGAAAAATCGTCGAACTCTCGGCAGCGCGGGCGCCCTTTTATGAACCGGGGCTAGAGGAGCTTCTTCGAGAAGTCCAGGAGACCGGCCGACTTTCTTTTACAACCGACATGTCGGCTGCAGCCGGTAGCGACGTCCACTTCATCTGCGTGGGTACGCCACAGAAGAAAGGCGAAAACGGCGCTGACATGACGTATGTCGACGCTGCCGCTTCCGCACTGTTGCCGTATTTAACGCCCGGAGCCATAGTTGTGGGCAAGTCCACCGTTCCCGTGGGCACAGCTGCCCGATTGGCGCAGCTGGTTCAGGACCAGGAACCCACTTCACACCTCGTTTGGAATCCAGAATTTCTCCGCGAAGGCCACGCGGTCGCGGACACTCTTCAGCCTGACCGATTCGTCTATGGCGTTCCAGATGGTTCCGAGGACCATCCCGCCGTCGCGATACTCGATGATGTGTACGCGTCTCCGTTGGCAACAGGGACTCCGCGGCTCGTCACGGATCACCCCACCGCGGAGCTGGTCAAGGCTGCAGCGAACTCTTTTCTGGCCACAAAGATCTCGTTCATTAATGCCATGGCCGAAGTCTGCGAGGCTTCAGGAGCAGATGTCACAAGGCTCGCGGACGCTATCGGCATGGATGACCGTATCGGCCGAAAGTTCCTCAACGCCGGAATCGGTTTTGGCGGCGGATGCCTCCCCAAGGACATCCGTGCGTTTATGGCCCGTGCGGGAGAACTCGGCGCGGATCAGGCACTAACGTTCCTGCGCGAGGTCGATGCCATCAACATGCGTCGTAGAACGCGAGTAGTAGAGCTTACGCGCGAGCTCTGTGACGGCACGCTACTTGGTAAGCGGATCACGGTCCTTGGCGCTGCCTTCAAACCTGAAAGCGACGATGTCAGGGATTCGCCGGCGCTTAGTATCGCCGCGCAGCTCCAGCTGCAGGGGGCCGTGGTGACGGTGACCGATCCGAAAGCGCTTCAGAATGCTGCAAAGCGATTCCCGGAGCTGCAGTTCGAACCAGAGATGTACGACGCGATTTCAAGTGCTGACGCCCTGCTTCTTCTGACCGAGTGGGAGCAATACCGAAACCTGGATCCGTACGCGCTCCTAAACCGAGTGAGTACGCCACGTATCCTCGACGGACGAAATGTACTGGACCCCGGGAAATGGCGGGCAGCCGGTTGGACCTACCGTGGACTGGGGCGGGCGTAGACGTGTCAGGTTCTCAGGTCGCAGATTCCGCTGCAAGTGGCCTAGACGCCAACCCACCAAGGCCGCGCCGCCGTCGACTTCTGCTCGCGGCCATGTGGCTGACCGTGGTGGCGGTCCTGGTGTTAGCGAGCGCGGCATGGCTCGGGTTCAAGGCGACCGCCATCAGTACTGAACTGGATGCGGCGAACCGACTAGTTCCGCAGCTCCGGGACGACGTACTTCGGGACGACTCAACCGGAGCAGTTACGACTGCCACAGATCTTCAGGAACATACTTCAAGAGCCCGCGAGGCGGCCGCTGACCCACTCTGGACGATGGCTGGGGCCATACCCTGGTTCGGAACCAACTTCCAAGCCACCAGCGAGGTCGCTACATCGGCTGACGACGTCGCTAAGCTCGGAGCCGCCCCTCTGGTGAGCATCTTCAAGACGCTCGACTGGAAGTCTCTAGTGCCGAACGGACGGGGACTGGACCTAAATCCGCTAGCCACTGCACAACCCAAGCTCGCGTCTGCCGCTCAAGCCGTGCGCCAGTCGTCGGACCGACTGAATGCCATTAACGCCGACGCGTTGTTGCCACAGATTTCAGCCCCACTTATCCAGGCCCGAGAACAACTCAGTGCGTTGCGCGACGGTCTCGACTCCGCCGCCGACGCGTCCAACGTGCTGCCGGCGATGATGGGCGAGCAATCCTCGCGGCGGTACCTCTTGCTCATCCAGAACAACGCCGAGGCACGCGCTACGGGCGGCATTCCTGGTGCCCTGGCTGTTCTAAACGTTGCCAAAGGAAAGCTCTCCCTAGATTCCCAAACCAGCGCAAGCGCCATGGGGACCTTTGATCCGGTGGTGAGCGTGGATCCTGAGCAGAGTCGTATCTATTCCGCACGCCTCGGCAAATTCATGCAGGACGTCAATCTCACTCCTGACTTCCCGACCGCTGCCCAGACCGCGCAAGCCATGTGGAAAACAGAAAAAGGCGAGCAACTAGATGGTGTTCTTTCGATAGACCCCGTTGCACTCGGCTACATACTTGACGCCACAGGCCCGGTCCACATTAGCGATCCGCTAATGCGGGAGGTCGCCCGTGACGGTCTGCCCACGGAACTCACTGCAAAGAACGTGGTTCCTACATTGCTTTCAGATGTCTACTCGAAAATCCCCGAGCCTGATATGCAGGATGTGTACTTCGCCGGTGTCGCCCAGGAAATCTTCACAAAGCTCTCAGCCGGAAGTGGCGATACCAAGAAACTCATCGAAGGACTAGCTCGTGGCGCGTCCGAACGCAGAATCCTCCTTTGGTCCTCCAAAGCCGATGAGGAATCTGTAATCACTCGATACCCGTTGGGCGGCTCAATCACTGGCGCTAGTATTTCCCCGGCGCAGTTCGGTGTCTACTTCAACGACGGTACAGGCGCAAAAATGGATTACCACGTGAAGAGGACTGTGCAGCTCATCAAGGAGTGCCCGGCTGACGGCTATTCCCAGGTGAAGTTGCGCATTACGGGCACTAATACGGCCCCCAAGGACGCCGCAACATCCCTGCCCGAATACGTGACTGGTGGCGGCGCCTTCGGCGTCCCGGCAGGAAGCGTCCAGACGAACATAGTCGCCTACGGGCCCGTCCAGGCCAATGTGGAAAGCGCAGTTATTGACGGTAAGAAGGCCGGTTTTTCGTCTCAGCAGCACAGCGGTCGCCCAGTTGGCTCAACAACAGTTACCCTCGCACCCGGGCAAAGCATCACCGTCGATCTTACGTTCGGAAAAATTGTGCAGCATACCGAGCCGAAACTGGCCGTGACGCCCACAGTTCAGCCGCTGAAGGACGTCGTTTTGGATACGGTCTCAGAAAACTGCGTTCCGCCTGCGTAGCCATCCCATTAACAGTATGTAAAGTGTCTGGATTCACTTTGGAGTGACCCCTACTAGGGTGATAACCTCTCTTTGGGCAAGACAACGAGATTCACCCCACGGTCACATGGGGATGGGGAATCTCCACAATAATGTGACATCCGTGTAAAAGGTCTCAGGGGGACAAATTGAAGAAGTCTATTGCTGCGCTCGCGCTCGCAGGCACCATCGTGCTCACCGCGGCCGTACCGGCCATGGCCACCACTAACTACCCGGCGCCGCCGGCCAACTCTGCCGTTTCTGACGGCGTCGTCGGCCCAGGCGAATCCTTTACTTTCTCCGGCCGGGGCTTCCTGGCTGGCGAACGACTTATCATCCGCGTCACACCTGGCGCGCGTCCGGCGTCCACCGGCGCAAGCATTGCCGGCGGAGCAAGCCGTTCAGTACCCAGCAAGATCAATGTTGTTTTGGCCGCCCAGGAGTTCAGCGCGACCGCCGACGCAAACGGTGCATTCGCTATTCCGCTGACCCTCAGCGAAGCTGGCGTCTACACGCTGACTGCAACTGGTGTAACTTCCGGCAAGGTCGCAACCCAGACGATAACCGTCGAAGGCGCAGCCGGTAACTCCGGTGCAGGCCTCTCCAACACCGGCGCCAACGGCGCTGGCCTGGCCAACACCGGTGCTGACTCCAGCCTCATCCTGTGGTCACTCGTCGGTGGCGGCGCACTGGTAGCTGGCGCTGCCTCGGTGGTCGTCGTTCGCCGCCGTGCAAACGCTGATGCTTCCGCATAAGCACTAGGTACCAAAAGCTCTAAAAGAGGCGGTTGGTTCTCCGGATTTCCGGAAGACCAACCGCCTCTTGCTTTTCATACACGACCGAGCAACAAACGAATAATGCCCGCCGCAAGACTTCGCGACGGGCATTTTTCGTTGGACTTGTTTGCTTAGCCGTTGAATTCCTTCATCCAGGACTTCAGGTCCTCCCCGAATTCCGCGCGTTCCGACGCCAACGTGATCACGGCTTTCAGGTAGCTGAGCTTGTCACCAGTGTCATACCGCCGGCCGCGGAAGACGACGCCGTAAACACCCGAGCCCTCCCCGTCGCCGGCCGCCAGCGTCTGAAGAGCATCGGTCAGTTGGATTTCGCCACCACGGCCAGGTTCCGTCTTCTCCAGAACGTCGAACACGGCCGGGTGCAACACGTAGCGGCCAATAACAGCCAGATTCGATGGAGCCTCGTCAACGGACGGCTTCTCCACCAAGCTATTGACGCGGACGTAGTCCTCGCCGGCGATCGCCGAGATGTCGGCGCAGCCGTAGGCACTGATCTGGGACGGCTCCACCTCGATAAGTGCAATCACCGAACCGCCGGTCTTAGCCTGGACATCCATCATGGTGGTCAGAAGCTCGTCCCGCTCGTCGATGATGTCGTCACCCAGCAGGACAGCAAACGGCTCGTCCCCGACGTGCTGGCGGCCGCACAGGACGGCGTGCCCCAGGCCCTTGGGCTCACCCTGGCGAACGTAGTGGATAGGTCCCAGGCCGGAAGCGTGCCGGACGGCGTCCAGACGCGTCTGGTCGCCCTTGAGCTCCAAGGTACGCTCCAGGGCAGGTGCACGGTCAAAGTGATCCTCCAGCGCCCGCTTATTGCGGCCGGTGATCATCAGCACGTCCGTCAGGCCGGCCTTCACGGCTTCCTCGACGACGTACTGAATGGCCGGCGCATCCACCACCGGCAGCATTTCCTTCGGCATGGCCTTGGTGGCGGGCAAAAACCGCGTGCCCAGGCCGGCTGCCGGAATAACTGCCTTACGAACTGATTTCCCCAATGTAGTCATGGACGAACTCTATAAATTGACTCGAAAAATGCGAAATTTCGTGCTCAAGATTTCGGTCCCGCGTACTGGCTCGCGTAGCTTCGTAGGTATGGGTAAATGGGGGCAGTCAAACGCAGAACGCGTAACGCGCGTGCTGTTGGCTGTGTACCTGGTGGGGCTTGCTGGAGTGGCCTTTTGGCCAACGCCTGTGGACCGTCCCGTCGCGGGCCGGCTCCAGACGGTTCTGTTTGCCCTCCACCACTCAGGGCTTCCCGTCCTGATTAATTACAGCTTCGTGGAATTCGCGTCCAACATCCTCATGTTCGCCCCCATCGGGGCTCTTGCAGCACTGGCGTTTCCAGCGTTCCCCCGCGGACGGATTGTCCTCGCCGCGTTCTTGGCGTCCACTGCGATGGAACTGGGGCAGCTGCATTTCCTGCATGACCGCGTACCGAGCGCGATGGATATTGTGGCGAATACCAGTGGGGCCATGCTGGGGCTTTGGGTGCTGGGTTTGGTGGAGAGCTGGTTTCGACAAGCTCAACCAGCGGATTAGCCTTTGAACTGCGGCTCGCGCTTTTCCTGGAACGCCCGGAAGCCCTCCGCGTAGTCTTCGCTCTTGCACAGCCTTGCCTGCTCGGCGTTCTCCTCCTTCATGGAGTCCCACAGGCCCAGGCGCTGGTCGCGGATGTGCGCCACCAGCTCCTTGCTCGCCTTGAACGCTCCCGTTGCTCCGGTGGCCACCTTCGCCACGATGGCCCGGGTGGAGTCCAGCAGTTCGTCCGCAGGCATGGCACGGCTGAACATGCCCTTCGCCACAGCTTCGGCGCCGGTCATCAGTTCCGCCGTGTAGATCAGGTCCAGCGTCCGGTGCATGCCCAGCCGCTCCGTGAAGTACCAGTGCCCGCCCGAATCCAGCGTGGCGCCCAGCTTGGCGAACGGCGAACCGAACTTCGCGTTCTCCGCCACGTACACCACGTCCGTGGCCAGCAGCAGCCCCAAGCCCACTCCCAGGCAGGCGCCCTGGGCCGCGGCGAACGTCGGCGCGGGGAAGGAACCCATCTTCTGCAGCAGCGGCTGCACCAGCCCGCCCAGGTACGCCTCGGCGTCGTCGTTCTCCGGCGTCACGCCGGCGATGTCCCGGCCCGCGCAGAAGGCGCGTCCCTCTCCCCTGAGCAGCAGCGCCCGCACGTCACCGCGGGAGGCGGCGGCAGCGGCGTCGTCGTACGCCTGTGTTAAATCCCTGAGCGCTTGCTCGTCCAGGGAGTTCAGCTTGTACGGGGCGTTGAGGACCACTTCGGCGATGCCGTTGGCGATGGAGAGGGAGATCATGGAGGCTCCTAAGAGTTGAGACCGGGAAAACTACACGTCGAAGTCGACGGTGACTTCCTTGCTTGTGGGGTGGGACTGGCAGGTCAGGACGTAGCCCTTATCCAGTTCATCCTGCTCCAGCGCGTAGTTCTCGTCCATGGTCACCGTGCCGGTGACCAGCTTGGCGCGGCACGTGCCGCACACTCCCCCGGCGCACGCGAACGGCACGTCCGGGCGGACCCGCAGCGCCGCGTTGAGGATGGACTCGCGGGCGTGCGTGGGGCTGGCGACATCGCCCTGCAGGCCGTCCAGCTTGAACTTGATCTTGTAGGTGTCCGCCGAGGCGTCCTCGCTCACGGGCCGGCCGGCGTTGCCTTCGGGGCGGTCCGGCTTGCCGGAGGTGAACAGCTCGAAGCGGACGTGCTCGGGCTTCACGCCGCGCTCGGCCAGGGTGTCCCGGCACAGCTGCACCAGCTCGAACGGCCCGCACAGGAACCACTCGTCAACGTCGTCCGCGTGGATGGCGGTGCCCAGCAGCGCCCGGAGCTTCTCGGCGTCGATCCTGCCGCTCAGCAGCGGCGCGATCCGCTGCTCGCGGGACAGCACGTGGTGCAGCGCCAGGCGGCTCGGGTACCTGTCCTTCAGGTCCGCGAGCTCCTCCAGGAACATCACGTCCATGGCGGCCTTGTTGGCGTAGATGAGGTCGAACCGGGTGTCCGGGTTCGCGGCCAGCAGCGTGCGGGCAATCGCGATCACCGGAGTGATGCCGGAGCCCGCTGCTATCGCGACGAAGCTGCCCGGCTCCCCCGCCAGCTCCTCCGGGTGGTTCATGGAGTTCATGACGTTCTGCTCCACGGCCTGGCCGTCGCGGCCGTGCTTGGAGACGAACGCGCCCATGGGGCTCATCACCTCCAGGGTGTCGCCGGCCTTCAGATCCGCGTTGGCCCACGTGGAGAACAGGCCGCCCAGGTCCTTCTTGATGGCCACCCGGATCTCGCTGCTGCCGTCCGCGAAGCTCCGCGGCTCGGCGCAGATGGAGTAGCTGCGGCGGATTTCCTTCGGCTCGCCCGCCTCATCCGGCAGCGTGGTGCGCAGGGCCACGTACTGGCCCGGCAGGTAGTCGAAGTGCCCGGCGAGCTCGGCCGGCACCGCGAAGGTCACCTCGATGGCGTCCTCGGTGAGCCGGCGCACCTCCGCGACGGTGAGGGTGTGGAAGGACGGACGACGGCGGCCGGTGGCCTGCGCCTGTTCGGCGGCTGTCTGGCGGACAACGGGCATGGCAGATTCCTTACAGGACTTTGAAGTAGTCGAACGGTTCCTTGCAGTCCTGGCACACGTACAGCGCCTTGCAGGAGGTGGAACCGAAGCGGGTGAGTTCCTTGGTGTTCAGCGACGAGCACTGCGGGCACTTCACGGCCAGGCTGAGCCTTATGGGGCCGCTGTGGCCGCCTGCCGCAGCCTTGCCGCTGGGCGGGGCGATGCCGTACTCCTGCAGCTTGGCCTTGCCGGCGTCCGTCATCCAGTCCGTGGTCCACGCCGGGGCCAGCACCAGCTCCACGTGGACGCTGGGGTAGCCCTCCTTGCGGAAGGCGGCCTTCAGGTCGTCACGGATGGCGTCCATCGCCGGGCAGCCCGAGTACGTGGGCGTGATGGTGACCTGCACGGCGGGCACCATCCCGCCGTCGTCGAACAGCCGGACATGGCGCAGGATCCCGAGGTCCTCGATGGTGAGCACCGGGATTTCCGGATCGCACACCGTGGCGGCGACGGCCCACGCCTTCTCATCGGCGGTGGCCTCCGCGGACCGGTTGCCCGATTCCTGAACGTACACGGCAGTCACCAGCTTGCTCCGGGATGCTCCCGGGCCAGCACCTGCATCTCGGCGAGGATGTAGCCCAGGTGCTCGGAGTGCTTGCCGCGCCGCCCGCCGCCCGGCGCTGCCGGCGTCTGCGGCACCTCCAGCTCGGCCTCAGCCAGGACCTCGCCGGTGAGGCGGTCAAAGTCCGCCTGCAGGCTGGAAGGCTCGACGGCGGCCCCGGCTTCAGCCAGGCGCGTGGTCAGCTCGTCATCCGCGAAGAGCTCGCCCACATACGGCCAGACCAGCTTCAGGCCGTGGATCATCTTCTGCCGGGACACCTCGGTGCCCTGCGCCAGCCGGAGGATCCACTGGGCGCTGTGGTCGCGGTGGTAGTCCACTTCCTTCACGGCCTTGGCGGCGATGGCGGCCAGCGTGGCGTCCGTGGACTCGGTCAGCCGGCGGTACAGCTCGAACTGGTAGTAGCTCACAACGAACTGGCGCGCGATGGTGACCGCGAAGTCGCCGTTGGGCTGCTCGAACAGGTGGGCCGAGCGGAACTCGTGCTCGCGGCGGAAGTAGGCGAGATCGTCCTCGCTCTTCCCCCACGCTCCCCCGGCGTAGGTGAGGAAGGACCGGGCGTGGCCCAGCTGGTCCAGGCCGATGTTGCCCAGGGCCACGTCCTCCTCCAGCTCCGGGGCACGGGAGATCCAGTGGCCCAGGCGCTGGGCCAGGATGAGGGCGTCGTCGCCCAGGCGCAGCGCGTACTCGGCCACCTCCGCAGAGGGCTTTACCAGGCCGGTGCGGACCTCGAGCGCGATGTCCTCGGGGCGAAGCGCATTGCCCGGCGTGATGCGGGTGGCGCTGGCGGAGGAGTCGCCGCTGCCGGCCACGCCCACGGAGATGTCGCCGTGGCCTTGCGTTTCTGCGTGCGTTTCGGTGTGCGTTTCCGGAGGGGTCACAGGTGCTTCACCCCTTCGCTCTTGGTGTAGTACGTGGCGTGCCGGTAGTCCTTGCCCTGCGGCGACTCGAAGAACGAACCCTTCGCATCGGGATCGCTAGCGGCGATGGCATCGGCCGGGACCACCCAGATGGACACGCCCTCGTTGCGGCGGGTGTACAGGTCGCGGGCGTTGCGCAGGGCCATGGCGGCGTCCGGCGCGTGCAGGCTGCCCGCGTGCACGTGCGAGAGCCCGCGGCTGGACCGGACAAAGACCTCCCAGAGCGGCCAGACGCTGCGATGCATCGAGGCTGACTCAGTGGTTGGTGCCGGACCTGCGGGGACCTTGGCAGCCGAGTTTTCTACTGCTCCGGCGGAGCTGGCCGGTACTTCCGGGTTGCCGTGGGGGCTCATGCTGCGTATTCCTTCTCTGCGTGCTTGCGTGCCTGTTTGTCCGCATAAGCTGCGGCTGCTTCGCGAACCCAGGCGCCGTCGTCGTGCGCTTCGCGGCGGCGCTCAAGCCGCTGGGCGTTGCAGGGGCCGCGGCCGGCGAGGACTTCCTTGAACTCTTCCCAGTCCAGCGGTCCGTGCTCCCACTTCTTGGTTTCTTCGTTGAAGCGGACTTCGCTGTCCGGGAGGGTGAGGCCCAGGACCCTGACCTGCTCCACCATCATGCCCACGAAGCGGCTGCGCAGTTCATCGTTGCTGAACCGCTTGATGTTCCAGGCCATGGACTGCTTGGAGTTGGGTGAATCGTCATCCGGTGGGCCGAACATCATCAGCGCCGGGGCGTACCAGCGGTTCACGGCGTCCTGGGCCATCTGCTTCTGCGCGGGCGTGCCGTGGGAGAGTTCCAGCAGGATCTCGAAGCCCTGGCGCTGGTGGAAGGATTCTTCCTTGCAGATGCGCACCATGGCCCGGCCGTAGGGGCCGTAGGAGGCGCGGCAGAGCGGCACTTGGTTGCAGATGGCGGCGCCGTCCACCAGCCAGCCGATCGCGCCCATGTCCGCCCAGGTCAGGGCCGGGTAGTTGAAGATCGAGGAGTAGCGGGCCTTACCGGCGATGAGGTCGTCCATCATCCTGTCGCGGCTCTGGCCCAGCGTCTCGGCGGCCGAGTAGAGGTACAGCCCGTGGCCTGCCTCGTCCTGGACCTTGGCCATCAGGATGGCCTTGCGCTTCAGGCTCGGCGCGCGGGAGATCCAGTTGGCCTCCGGCTGCATGCCGATGATTTCCGAGTGCGCGTGCTGCGAGATCTGGCGCAGGAGGGTCTTGCGGTACGCGGCCGGCATCCAGTCCTTCGGCTCGATCCGGGAGTCCTCGGACATGACGCGGTCAAAGTACCCCTGCCCCTCCGCCTCGAGCTGTGCCGCCCGCTCCTGATCCTCTGGGGACAGTGCCTCAGGCACTGGCTGCAGATTCTGCGATGCCATGGTTGCTCCTATGCATTCACGTGCGTACTCGGAAATAATTACCGACCGTTCGTTCAGGATATGCGGAAGCCGGGAAGGGCGTCAAGCACGGCGGCGCAGACAAAACTGCCGTCGGCTTCTCTCGAAGCCGACGGGGCGGATTGGAGACTGGGCCGGAGCCGTATCAATTGAGGTAGGCGGCTAGTGCCTCACGAGAAGGCCGGAGCGAAAATCCGTACGGACTAGCGGGCCCCCTGGGAGGACCAGACGGAAGCCCCGAGTTCCCGTGAAATTGTCCGTGCGGCGTCGCGGAGTTCGCGAACGGTGGCCTCGCTGGCTGGCCACTCGCTCGCAGGGATTACTACCGACAGCACGGCTACGACCAGGCCGCTTTCATCGTAGACGGGGGCAGCAATGGAAGCCTCGCCAATCACTGCCTCCTCGTACTCCAACCCGAGCGCGCTTTTCCGCACTTCCTCAAGCTGTGAACGGAGGACGGCAGGGTCTGTGATCGTATCGCCAGTGAATTCGGCCAGCGGCTTGCTGAGCACGTCATTTTCGAGCTCGGGATTGAAGGCGAGCAGCACTTTTCCAAGAGCAGAGGCGTGGGCGGGCAGGTTGAGTCCGGTTTCCGGCATTTGCTCTGTGCCGTCGGGGCGGCGGTCGTGATGAATGATCAAAACCTCATCGAGAAGGTTCACTCCTAGTCGGCTCGCGTAACCGGTCCGCCAAGACAACTCATGCATCCACCGCATTGCTCGGGAGCGGACATCCAGCGTGTCGAGGTAGACGCTCGAAAGTTTCAGCAGCGCCGGACCAAGGGCATACCGATTTCCTGAGCTTTCCTGAGCGACCAGCCCGTGTGCCTGCAGTGACTTCACGAGTCCATGGACGGTGGACGGCGGAAGCTCCAACGCGGCGGCCAGTTCGGAGATTCCAAGGCGCCTGGCGCCCTGGAGGAGCCCGAGGATCTTGGCCGCGCGGTCAATCGACTGGATCACGGACCCACCCTCCCATCGTCGATTGGCTTCTCATTCCTCCGAGTCAATTTAGCCCCTTGACAGTCGGGAACGCTAACCGGCATGATTCGATATTACCGAATCAGAGTCGACAATGTCGAATTCGACTCTTCGTCTAATTTCATCCACAGTTCAAAGGAGAACTTTCGTCATGGACGAAAACCGCATGTGGCAGCGCCTCGCTGCCGAGTTCCTGGGGACCGCGTTCCTCGTATTTGTCGGAGTAGGATCCGTCCCCGCTCTCGCCATCGCCCGCGGCGACCAGCCGTTTACCGGTTCCGAGCTGGGCTTCATCTCGCTGTCGTTTGGCGCAGTGGTCATTGGCACCGTCTACGTTTTTGGCTACATCTCCGGAAACCACATCAATCCCGCAGTAACCGTGGCGCTTGCAGCAACAGGGAAGTTCCCGTGGCGCGACGTCCCGGGATACCTCGGAGCCCAGGTCCTAGGTGCTGTTGCAGGTTCCTTCGCGATCATCGCAGTGCTCGGTCAGCACGCCAGCGAGCTGGGCCTCGGAGTGGCCGCGTATGGTGACATCCCCGTCTGGCAGGCTTTCACCGCTGAATTCATTGGCACTTTCCTGCTTGTCTTCACGGTGTTCGGCGTGATCCACCGCAAGGCCGCACCCGGCTTTGCCGGGATCGTCATCGGGTTCATCGTGTTCGCCGCAATCATCCCCGTCGCACCGGTCACCGGGGCATCGATCAACCCCGCCAGGACCACCGGGCCGATGTTCGTACAGTCCTTGATGGGCGGAACGGTGGCCTGGGAACAATGGCCCGTATACGTGATCGCCGAAATTGCCGCGGGCGTCGCCGCCGGACTGTTGTTCGGTCTCATCTCACGCACCCAGGCTGACCGCACCTCCCTCACCGAGGCGCTGACCGAGCAGGAAACCCGGGCATGAACATGCTGATCAACTCCCCGCAGACACTGCTGGCAGACGCCCTGCGAGGCTTCGCCGCAGCCCACGGACAGCTGTCAGTGGACTTCGAGAACCGCATCGTTTTCAGCGCCGCACCGCGGGAAGGCCGCGTCGCGCTGGTCGCCGGAGGCGGCTCGGGCCACGAACCGCTGCACAGCGGGTTCGTCGGCGCTGGAATGCTGGACGCCGCGTGCGCAGGTGAGATCTTTACGTCACCGACTCCAGACCAGATTCTGGCCGCCGCTACCCGGGTGGACACCGGGGCGGGCGTGCTCTTCGTCGTCAAGAATTACACCGGCGACCTGCTCAATTTTGAAATGGCCGCCGAGCTCGCCCGGGAACAGGGTATCGAGGTCGCCTCGGTCGTCGTCGCTGACGACGTCGCGGTGGAGGACTCCACCTGGACAGCGGGCCGGCGCGGTGTCGGCACCACGCTGATTCTGGAAAAGGTTGCAGGCGCCGCAGCGGCCCGCGGCTGGTCCCTTGAGAAGGTACATGTGCTCGCCGAGCGGATCGCCGAGGCGGGACGTTCCATGGGGGCGGCGCTTACCAGCTGCATTGTTCCTGCCGTGGGCAGGCCCAGCTTCGATCTGCCTGAGGGCGAAATGGAGCTCGGCGTCGGTATCCACGGCGAACCAGGACGCAAGCGCGTATCGGTGATGTCGGCCGCGGAACTGTCCAACGCGTTGGTCGAGTCGATCACCACAGACTATGACTTCAGCGGCAAACCGGTTATCGCCTTGCTGACCGGCCTGGGAGGAACCCCGCTGATCGAGCTCTACGCAATGTTCGCCGAGGTCTCCGACCGGCTCAAGGAACGCAACATCACGGTGGCCCGATCCTTGGTCGGAAACTATGTCACCAGCCTCGACATGGCGGGTTGTTCCCTGACTCTGGTCGGTGCAGACGACGAAATTCTCGATTTGTGGGACGCGCCGGTGAACACCCCGGCCCTCCGCTGGAAGGATTGACATGCCGGAAACACTCACGATCGACGCCATCCAGCAGTGGCTGAACCGCTTCGCGTCGGAGATCACGACACAGGCAGACTGGTTGACCGAGCTGGACTCGGCGATCGGCGACGCCGACCACGGGACCAACATGGTTCGCGGCACAGCCGCGGTGGTCGCCAAGCTCGATGACAGGCCGACAAAAACCGTACAGGAACTACTCAAGGCCGTCGGCATGACCCTGGTGTCCACCGTCGGTGGGGCCAGCGGGTCCCTGTACGGCACCTTCTTCCTTGAAATGGGCCGAAATAGCCCCTCGAGCGCGCAATTGGACGCATCGGAACTGGAGAACGCACTGCGTGCCGGCGTGAACGGCGTCATCGCACGCGGCCACGCGGCAGTTGGCGACAAGACCATGATTGACGCCCTCGAACCGGCCGTCACGGTCCTGTCCCAGTCTCTGGCTGACGGCCGGCAACTGCATGGCTCAATTGCGGCCGCCGCCGCTGCGGCGACGACCGGCCGGGACTCGACCGAACCGCTCGTCGCACGCAAAGGCCGGGCGTCCTATCTCGGTGACCGCAGCGCCGGACACATCGACCCAGGAGCCGCGTCAGCGACCATCCTGGTTGCTGCGCTGGCCGCAAGCGTCGGTGAAGGAAAGGCACAATGATCGGCATCGTACTCGTCTCACATAGTGAAGCACTGGCCAACGCTGCAATGGATCTCGCCCTGCAAATGGTCCACGGCACGCAACCTCCCATCCGGATCGCCGCCGGCGCCGCCGGAGGATTCGGAACCGACGCAACAGCAATCGCGTCCGCCATCGATGACCTCGCCACCACGGACGGCGTGCTCGTCATCACCGACCTGGGATCAGCGATCCTCAGCGCAGCACTGGCCTTGGAGATCCGCGCCAGCACCCACCAGGTGGTGATCAGCGACGGCCCCTTCGTCGAGGCAACGACGGCGGCCGTGGTCGGCGCCGCCGCGGGCAGTTCGCTGGCCGACATCACCGCTGAAACGAGCAACGCCCTCAGCGCCAAGAAGACGCAGACCGTCCCAGCCCCGGACGCTTCAGTTGGGGGCGACACCGCCCTGGGGAGCCCCGCCGCCAGCGCGGAGGAACGCCTGATCAATCCGATGGGCCTCCACGCCCGCCCGGCATCGCTGCTCGTGCAGACCGCCGGGGAGTTCAGTGCCGACGTCGAACTGACCAACACCACCGCCGGGCGCGGGCCGGTCAACGCATGCAGCGTGATCGGCCTGCTGTCCCTCGCCGCAAGCAGGAACGACCGGATCCGCATCGATGCCAACGGCCCCGACGCCTCCCAGGCCGTGAACGCCGTAAAGCAACTCGTCCTTCAAGGCTTCGGCGAACTTTCCTAGCCCTCCCCCGTCCCCTTTTCGTCTCTCATTCCACTGCCACTAACAAGAACCGGAGTACTTCCATGCCTACAGCCGTGCGACACATCATCAACAGCCCCCACCGCGTCATCGACGAAGCCCTGGACGGATTCGCCCTGACCTATCCGGAGCTGGTGACGTTCAACAACGAACACAACCTCATCTCCCGCAAAATCCTGACACCCGGTAAGGTCGGCCTTGTCTCAGGCGGAGGCTCCGGCCACGAGCCGCTGCACGCCGGATTCGTCGGCAGCGGAATGCTCGACGTCGCCGTCTGCGGCGCAGTGTTTGCCAGCCCCACCGCAGACCAGGTGCACGCAGGCACCAAACTCGCCAACACCGGCGCAGGCGTCGTGCAGATCGTGAAGAACTACACCGGCGACGTCCTCAACTTCCAGATCGCCGCGTCACTGGCCGATGACGACGGCGTCCCTGTCGAGCAGGTGCTCGTTGACGACGACCTCGCCTCCGACAACGGCAATGACGGTCCGGGACGCCGCGGCACGGCCGCCGTCGTCACCGTCGAAAAGGTATGCGGCGCCCTCGCCGAGCGGGGCGCCGACGTATCCACCATCGCCGCCCGCGGCCGCGACGTCGTCGCCCGTTCCCGCAGCCTGGCGATCGCCCTGGACGCAGGCGCACATCCCGGAGAGTCCACCGCCGCATTTGAGCTCGAACCCCACGAGGTCGAATTCGGGGTGGGCATCCACGGCGAACGAGGCACCCGCCGCATAGCCTACGCACCCGCCGATGACCTGGTCGAACAGCTCGTCACGCCATTGGTCTCCAACCTGGAGGTCAAGCGCGGCCAGTCGGTAATCGCCATCGTGAACGGCCTCGGCGGCGCCTACCCGCTCGAGCTCTCCATCGCAGCCCGCCACATGCACAACCTTCTGAACGGTCGTGGCATCCGCGTCGCGCGCTCCCTCGCCGGCACGTACGTCTCTTCCCTGAACATGCACGGCCTCTCCGTGACCCTGACGGTCGCCGACGACGAACTGATCAGCCTGTGGGACGACACCGTTCGCACACCCGCCCTCTCCTGGTAACAACACCAACAGACCGAAGGAAACACCATGACCAACCTCATCGACGGCACCGCTGCACTGACGTGGATAACCTCGTTCAATGAACGATTCGACTCGACTCAGGCCTACCTGACAGAGCTGGACCGGCTCGCCGGTGACGGCGACTTCGGCGTCAACATCGCCTCCGCCCTGGAACGCACACGAGCAGGTCTGCCGACCGCCACGGAAGCGACCTTCCCCACCGTGTTCCAAGCCGCAAGCCGTGGCTTCATGGCCACCGGAGGCACCAGCGGACCGCTGTTCGGGATGTGGTTCCGCGACATCGCCAAAGGTTCCAAGAATGACGCAGCAGCCGTCACCGACATCGCCCAAGGCATCGCGGCGGGGCTGTCGACCATCCAGAAACTCGGCGGTGCCCGGGTCGGTGACAACACGATGATCGACGCGCTCCAACCGGCATCCGTTGCTCTCACCGCGGCCGCCGAGCGCGGCAACACGCTTGGCGGGGCGCTCCTGGAAGCAGCCCTGGCCGCCCGGGCCGGCGCTGAGTCCACCGCCGACCTCATCGCCGCCCGCGGCAGGGCCACCTATGTGGGCGAACTCGCGCGGGGAGTGCTCGACCCCGGCGCGGTTACCATCGCCTTGTTCTTTGAGGCAGGCGCGGACACTGTCGGCGCCGGCCAGGCCTGGCAACCGCTGAGCGCCTCGGCCTAGTGGGGTTGACGGCGATCACGCTGCCCGTTGAAGGTTCGGAACCTCGCGCATGGTTGCTGCCACGATGAGGTCCGCCCCGGAGGCGTACCCCTCCGGGGCACCGGCGCGGCGGGAACGCTGATCCTGCCTTCTGCGCGCGGAGAGCTTGAAATCACCGATTTTAACCGCGTGTACCGCGTCTGGAACTATCCCTCCGCTAGCCGCTGTCTAGACTGTGACCGTGCCCGCGAACCCGCTTGACCCAAGACCCGGACCAACCCCCGATACGGGCCCAGCCCGCAGAAGCAGGATCGCCGAAAGGCTTCTCCCCGGTGGGACCGAGCCGGACCCGCGCTTCACGCTAGCCAATGAACGTACGTTCCTGGCCTGGATCCGCACCTCGCTGGCACTCCTGGCCGGCGGCATCGCCGTGGAGGCCTTCACCTCCGACGTCTTCCTGGAACCCGTCCGGCGGGGGCTCTCGGTCCTGCTGCTCCTGCTCGGCATGATCCTCAGCGCCGGAGCTGCCGTGCGCTGGCTTCGCGTCGAAGGCAGCCTGCGCACCAACCGGCCGTTGCCGCTGCCGCTCATTGCCCCGCTGCTCGCCGCCGGCTGCGCCGTCGCAGCGGCCGTGGTGATCGCCGTCGTCGTCCTGGCCTGAAAACATGACCCACAACCACCCGGACGATCGGCCGCATGGAGACCCCGGGCTGCAGCCGGAGCGCACGGTGCTGGCGTGGGGCCGGACGACGCTGACACTGGTGACCGCCAGCGCCATCTTCCTCCGCTGGATTCCGGAACACGGACCACTGGTCCTGCCCTTTTTTGCCGTTTCAGTAGCGGCCGGAGGCGGCATCTACTTCACCCAGCGGGTGCGGTACCGGCGCGGCATCCACGGCATCACGGCGGAGCATCTCGCACCGGACATCGCCGCCGTTCTGTGGACGGCAAGTTCATGCGTGGTTCTAGGCGCCCTGGGCCTCTGGCTAGTGCTAGCGTGACAGCACGCAGCACCTGCCCTGACATGCGGTATACCGTGCTGCAAGGAGCAATCCTTCCCTTCAGAAATTGATGCCGAGGTGCTGGCCTGGATCCGCGAAGGATATGCCCTCACCGGCTGAGGCAGCAGACCCGGGGCTGGCTGGTAAAGACAATTTCCGGGCGCCTGGTCTCGTTTGCGGTGCCGGACGCGGCGCGTGCAAGGCCGGTGGGGGAACCCATTGGCGCGGAAGGCTCTTGGAGCCATAGGGTCCCGCAAGCTTTTGTGAAGGTCGGACGGCCAACATCTGACTATCTGATCGCAAGGTGTCCTCCAACCGGTCAGTCCGCCGGACCCGGCAATGCGCTCCCCCCGCCAGCGCCGGGTCCGGCGACCCCCATCACGTTCGAGCACGATGGATCCGGCCCGCGGAGCCTCCCATTTTTAAGGACCGTCGGTGGACGGCAAGTTCATGCGTGTTTCTTGGCGCGCTGGGCCTTTGGCTGGTGCTACCGTGACAGCACGCAGTACCTGTCCTGCCATGCGGTAACCGTCCTGCAAGGAGCAACCCGTGTTCATGATCGCCGGCCTTCCGGCCCACATTCTCCTCGTCCACGCCGTGGTGGTCTTCGGGCCGCTTGCCGGGCTGGGTGCCGTGGTCTACGGCCTCGCCGCCCGGACCCGGAACTACCTGGCGTGGCCGCTGGGTGTCCTGACGCTGATGCTCGCTCCCCTGTCCCTCATCACCGCCCAGGCCGGCGAGCAGCTGCAGGCCATCCGGGGCGCCACCGACGCGATCCAGGCGCACGCCCGGCAGGGTGACATCTTCAAATACACCGCGGTGGTCTTCTTTGTGGTGGTGGCACTGATGCTCGCAGCCACCTACGCGCCGCTGGCCCGGCGGGTGCCTGCGCTGGCGGGCCTCCAGGAATCCCGGCCTGTCAGGATCGCCCTGCTGGCCGTTGGCGTGCTGGCCGGATTGTTCATGATCTACCAGAGCATCATCACCGGGCACTCCGGATCGTCCTCGGTGTGGGGCGGCTAGGCCCCCGGCATGGCGCTGCGACTTGTTCAGGTGAATTTCAAGGCCCGGGATGACTCGGCGCTCGGCCGGTTTTGGGCGGAGGCCCTCGGTTGGGGTGTGTCCAGCGAGGGACCCGGCGTGACCAATGTTGAACCTGTGGGCTTCGTCTGGCCGGATCCCGCCGCCGTCTGCGTCGATGTCGTCACCGTCCCGGACCCCGAGACGGTGAGGTACCGCGTGCACCTCGATCTCGCCACCACGTCTGCGGCCCATCAGGCGGAGCTGGTGGCGCGCCTGATGGAGCTCGGTGCGACGCCCGCAGATGTGGGCCAGGGTGATGTGCCGTGGACGGTCCTGGCCGATCCGGAGGGCAACGTGTTCTGCGTGCTGGAGCCGCGACCGATCTACCGGGACACCGGGCCGATCGCCGCGGTGGTGGTCAACTGCGCGGATCCGCGGGCCATGGCCCGGTTCTGGAGCGATGCCACGGACTGGACCCTGCACGAGGTGACCGATGATCATGCGAGGCTGCGTTCGGCCCAAGGCGTCGGGCCGTATCTGGAGTTCCTTCGCACGTCCGGCCCGGAGACCGTGTGGAACCGTGTCCACCTCGACCTGAGGCCGTACGCCGGTGACGACCAAGCCGCAGAGGTGGCCAGGCTACGGGCGCTCGGCGCCACTGATGCCGATGTCGGCCAGGGCGATGTGCCATGGGTATGCCTCGCCGACCCAGAGGGCAACGAGTTCTGCGTCCTCACTCCAGGCTGACGCCCGTCGTGGCGAGGCGCCAAGGCCCGTGCAGCGATCAACGGTGAGCGCGATCCAGGAGTGCTTGCGGACATGGCCAGTCAAAGAATGCGAGCCAAGATTCCCGAACTCACGGAGGCCCTCACCCACCCGGTTGACCGGACACCACGGATTTCTGATCCGCTTGCACCTGGACGTCATGGACGCCCAACTCGGGCCATCACCGACCACAACTGGCATCCTGGGCCGGCACCGTATCTCAAAGCCGTGCTGGGAATAGCAGCAATGAGCGTTTCGCGTTCCAGAACCACGTACTTCAGCGCCAAATATCATCGAATCGCCGCCCGCCGCGGCCCTATCAGGACGCTCGTTGCTGTCCAGCACTCCATACTCCTGGCAATCTGGTACATACTCACCACCAGCGAGGTCTACTGCGACCGGGCCCGGACTACTGCAACGACGCCTTCAGGAAAGCCGCAACACACGCCAAGGAATCTACGGCACCCCACTCTAGCCAGGCGCGCACCACACCAGCATCATGGGCAGTCCCCGCTGCTCCTGGCCGTGGACGTTCTGGCCGGGCTGTTCCTGATCTGCCAGAGCATCGTCACCGGGCACTCCGGATCGTCCTCGGTGTGGGGAGGCTAGGGCGAGCCCTTCGGGATGACCCCATTGACATCCAGCGGGGCGAGGTCTATTGGTTGGCATGTCCAACACCAACCAGACCATCCAAGGAGCAGATATGGACACCGCGCCCTACGGCATCGTGCATTTCTTCGCAGGCGGCACCAAGGACCAGTACGATGCCTCAATTGCCGCTGTCCACCCAGGCGAGGGGCTCCTGCCTGACGGCCAGATCTTCCATGCCGCAGGCTCTTCTGCCGGCGGTTGGACGATTATGGCTGTCCATGAGTCGAAGGAGAGCTGGGAGAAATTCCGCGACGGCATCCTCCTTCCCCGGATGCAGCAGGGCATCGAGGGCGGCTTCGCGTCGCCTCCGGAAGAGACCGTCATCGATCTGTACAAGGTGATGCCCTAGCGATTCGGGAGGACGCTGCCGAGGGGACCGGAGGGCGCTGGACCACCGGTCACGGCTCGGGACCGGCGCGCAGGCCCGTGCCGAACAACGCGGCGCTACCGCGGGCGGGCACTGCGGGTCCCTAGACTCATCAGATGTCCTTTGACGAGAAACCCGCTCCCCGGGCCGAACACCGCCTACCCGCCGTCATCGCGCTACTCGTCGCATTGGGCCTCTACGCCACCCTGCCCAGCACCTTCCTTCCGGCTCTCCGGTACACAGTGGTGGCCATCGGGCTGCTGATGCTCATCCCGCTGATCGCGCTGAACCCGGCCCGCCTCCGCCGGCAGACCCGCTGGTCCAAGTACCTTGCCACCGGCCAGGCCCTGCTGCTGGTGGCCGCCAACGAGGTGGCACTGGTGCAGCTGATCATCCTGCTGACCTCCTCCGGGAAGCAGGACGGCCCCACCCTACTGCTTGCGGCGCTCCAGGTCTGGGTCACCAACATCATCGGGTTCGCCCTGGTCTACTGGGAGCTGGACCGCGGCGGCCCGGTCTCCCGCCGGCACGCCGACCGCAAAAACCTCCCGGCGGCCGACTTCCGCTTTCCGCAGGACGAGGACCACGACGCCGTCGAGGAGGTGGCCACCAGGTCTTCCGTGAAGACGGGCTGGGTGGCGTCCTTCGTGGACTACCTGTACTTCTCGGCGTCCAACTCCATGGCATTCAGTCCCACCGACACCATGCCCCTGTCCCCGCGGGCCAAAATATTCATGGTGGTTGAGGCCGCCGGCGGCTTTGTGCTCCTGGCCCTCGTGATCGCCCACGCGGTGGCCCTCATCAACTGAATCCCGCCTGTGGGCAGCACCGCCTCCGCGTGGGCGCCGCCTGAACTCGGCGCCCGTTTGAGTCCTACGCCCGCTTGAGCTGGGCTTTGTACACGGGCTCCGTGCCGTTGATCGGGGCCGCCGGCCGCTTTCGGTGCAACTGCGGGTGCATCCCGGCACCGAATACCGGCGCAGCCTGCGGCCGCTTCGCTTGCAGGGCTGCATCCCCCGGCTGGGGCCGGATGCGCCGCAGAACCCACGGCAGGAAGTAGGTCTTGGCCCAGACCAGGTCGTCGGCGCCCGCTTCCCGCCAGCTCCGCTCCGGCAGGGCCGGGGGCGCCAGCGGCTGAAGGGTGTGGGGCACGTTCAGGGTGTTCAGGACCATGATGGCAATGGTATGGTGCCCCAGCGGGGAGAAGTGCAGCCGGTCCGGATCCCACATCTGGGGGTCCCGGAGTTCCCGCAGAGCCCATAGGTCAGCCACCACGCAGTCGTGCCGGGCCGCGATGGCGTGGATATTCTCATTGAAAATGGCCACCCTGGCCCGGTTGCGGCTGAGCACGGGCGTGCGCCACCAGTCCGGTCCGGTGAACAGCACAACGGTGGCGCCGGTGGTCTTCAGCAGTTCAACGCCCGCGTCCAGCCTGGCAGCGAGCTTGTCCGGATTGCTGTTGTGGAACACCATGTCATTTCCGCCGGCCGAAAGGCTGATCAGGTCCGGCTTCAGCCGCAGCGCCTGGGCCAACTGCCTGTCGATGATCTCCTGCAAAAGCAAGCCGCGCACGGCCAGGTTCGCGTAGGCAAAGTCCTCATGGTCAACGCTGAGTTCCTCGGCCACACGGTCGGCCCAGCCGCGCCAGCCGCCCGGGCTGCGCTCCTCGGGATCGCCGATCCCCTCCGTAAACGAATCCCCCATCGCCACATAACGGCTCCAGGGATGCGGGGCTGTCCGGCTGGTGGCGGAACCACTGAGTTCAAAGCGGCCGACGGCGTCCATCGCCTTATCCTCTCCCTCGCCGCCCGCAGGCTCCCCAGCAGCTTGGGGCGTTACTGAGGTAACGCTTCCGATTCCGTCTGCATTCCAGTAATCCGCGGAAATTTGCGGAAGACGAGCTAGCGCCTAACTGAAGAAGTCAATCAGGACCGGGGCAACAGCCTCGGGGGCGACGCCGTGGTTCTGGCCTTCCAGCTTTTCCTGCTTCATGCCGGGAACGGCTGCGGCCACGGCGCTGATGGCAGCGCCTGCCCAAGACGGGCTCGCACCCCCGTAAATCCCCAACGCGGGGAGGTTAATGTCCGCGAACCTGTCCGCGGGAACGCTGCCGTCCCCCGTGAGCGTGAGGTCATAGGGCAGCGTGTGCGCGACGCCGAGGAGGGCAGGCCACCACGGCATGCTCTTCATTCCTTCGTCGAACTCAGAGCCCGTGTGGCGGATGAACAGTTCGATCGCGGCTCCCCGGTCTCCCGCGTCCACCGCCGCCTGGACCCGGTCCCGGAAGGCTTCCCAGGTTTCGTCCGGGGCCTGTCCGGTCAGATACGGCGGCTCATAGGCAGCCAGTTTGGAAATGGGCGCCCCGCTGGCCGCTGCTTCCAGCGCCAGGATGGCGCCCGACGAGTGGCCATAGGTGTAGGACGATCCGCCCGCGGCACCTATGAGGGCCGTCAGGTCCTCTATTTCACGCTCCGGGCTGTAGGGCGGACTGTCAGTGCTGTCGCCCCTCCCGCGCCGGTCATACGCGAAGACGGTGAAGTGCGGGGCGAGCAGGGGCACCAGCATGTCGGCCGAGCGCCGGTTGTTCAAAGCGCCGCCGATAATGATCAGGGCGGGTCCTTCACCGGTCCGTTCGAACGCGATCTTGGTGCCGTCGGCCGAGGTCTGGTGTTCGATCATTTACAGTTCCTGTTCGTCAGTGCCGGATACTTCGTCATAGCCGGATGCTACTTCATTGCCCGGTGAGGCGGCCCCCGAATCAGAGGTCCTGCGGGTGCGTCCCGATGAACGTTCCCGGCGGCATCCCGGCACCAAAGACCGGGCCGGCCACGGGCCGCTTCGCCTGCAGTTCTTCCTCGGTCTCATGCCGGATCCGCCGCAGCACCCAGGGGACCAGGTATTTCCTGGCCCAGACGAGGTCCTCGGCCCGGGCATGGCGCCAGCTGCTGTCCGGCAGGGCCTTGGGCCGCAGGGGACGCAGCGTGTGCGGAACATTCAAGGTGTCCAGCACCATCATGGCGATGGTGTGGTAGCCCAGCGGCGAGAAATGCAGCCGGTCCGGGTCCCACATCCGCGGGTCCGTCAGCGCCCGCAAGGCCCACAGGTCGGCGATCACGGCATCGTGCCGGTGGGCGATGGTCCGGATGTTCTCGTTGAAGATTGCCACCTTGGCCCGGTTGTGCCCGATCATCGGCGTCCCGCCCCAGTCCGGCCCGGTGAACAGGACCATGGTGGCGCCCGTGGAACTCAGCAGCCCGACGGCGGCATCCAGCTTGGCGGCCAGCTTGTCGGGATCGGTGCCGCGGAAGACAAGATCGTTCCCGCCCCCTGACAGGGCGATCAGGTCCGGTTTCAGCGCCATCGCCGGCCCCGTCTGCTGATCCAGGATCTGCTCCAGCAGCAGGCCCCGCACGGCCAGGTTGGCGTAGGCGAAATCCTCGTGGCCCACGCTCAGTTCCTCCGCCACGCGGTCCGCCCAGCCCCGCAGGCCGCCCGGGCTTCGGGGCTCCGGATCGCCCACCCCTTCGGTGAACGAATCCCCCAACGCCACGAACCGGCTCCACGGGTGCGGTCCCGCCATCCCTTCGACGGGACCGCGGCTCTCCAAACGGAAGCCGGAAGCGTTCATCCCCTCATCCTGCGCTTCGCCGCCAGCATCCGCCAGCGAAGGACGCACGACGCCGGCCCGGTCACCCCGGGAGGTGACCGAACCGGCGTCGTACTTCTTGAAAGGTCGGTGCATGGCAGCGTCAGGTCCCCTCAGGATAGGAGGCCTTGTAGTTCGACGCGTAGTGCCCCTCAACCTCTGTCTCATCGACGGGCTTGTCGGCGTTGATGGGATCGTTGTTGTTCAGGTCGCCGACGGCAAACTGGACCATCATGTCGTGGTCCTCGTGCACCAGGTTGTGGCAGTGGACCATGTACCGGCCGCCCTCGTGCTTGCCCGTATCGAACTGCATGAGAACAGTGACGGACTCGTTCTCCCCGGCGTAGAAGACGTCCTTGGGGCCGCCCTCCCAGGCGTAGGGCTTGCCGCCGTTGGTGTTCCGGCCGATGATCTTGCCGTCGATCAGGTGGATGTGCACCGGGTGGAACCAGCCGCCGGACTCGTTCACGATGGTCCACTGTTCCACCTGGTTCTTCTGCGGGTTCGCGAAACACCGGGTGAAGTTGGACTTTTCCACCGTGTCCCAGGTTTCGCCGTTGATGGTCCACTCCCCGCTCTTGCGTTGGACCCGCAGGATCCTTTTCGCCACGGCCATGTCCGGGGTCAGCGACATGGTGTCCAGGCCTCCGCTGTCCTTGGTGGGATGCTCGCCCGGGTCAAGGCTGGCCGGGATCGAGCCGATGGAATGGGAACCGGGAATCAATGACGGCGAATCCTCCACCACCTGGAACTTCATGACCTTGCCGGTATTGGCGAAGTCCACGTTGTTCTTGTTGCTCAGGTTCCGCAGCTCCACGGTCTGCCCGGGCTTGTACTTCCGGAAGTCGATCAAGACCTCATACCGCTCGGCCGTGCCCTGCCGCCAGGACGAGACCGCCTGGACCTTCGGGGTCATGCCGGCGTCCGTGCCCACCACATAGAACGGGGCACCGTTGGACAGCGCGAACCGGTAGGAGCGGGTGATGGAACCGACCAGGAACCGGAACCGGTAGATCTGCGGCTTCACCTTCATGGTGGGCCAGGGCACGCCGTTGACCATCACGATGTCGCCCCACAGGCCGGAATGGCCGTTGTCGTTGTAGCCCAGGGAGCCGTCCGCGTTCAGCATCACGTCCGAGACCAGGATCGGCACGTCGAACTCGCCCTGCGGCAGCTGCTCCCGCTCCTGCTCGTTGGTGATGGAGTAATACGCGGCCAGGCCGGAGTACACACCCTGGGCGGTGAGCATGTGGTTGTGGTCGTGGTACCAGAGCGTCCGGGCCGCCTGCCAGTTGGGATACTGGTAGTTCTTCACCTTCCCCGGGGCGGTCCTGTCGTTTGCGTAGCCGTCGTACTGCGGCAGCGACGCCGAGCCGTGAAGGTGCGTCACCGTGTTGGACGGGTCCGGATACAGCAGTCCCTTGGTGGAAAGCCGGTTACTGATCCGCAGCTCGGTGCGGGTGCCCTGCTCCACGCGGATGGACGGGCCCGGAAAAATCCCGTTGTAACCGGCCAGGGTGGTGTTCAGGCCCCGGGCGATCTGGGCGGTCCCCGTCTTCTGGGTGAGGCAGTACTTCTCAAAGGGCTGGCCGTCCGGATCCCAGCCCTGCTCGTACGGGATCAGCTCCGGCGGCCGGCGGAAGGCGGCGGCGAAGGGAATCGGCATGTTCTTCGCCGCGAGCCTGCTCGGGGTGGTGATGGGCGTGGTGACAGCGTCTGTGCCGCCCTTGGCCGGCACACCGGCGAGAGCGGCGCCGCCGTTCGCACCGGTCAGGGCAACTGCGCCGCCCATGATGCTCAGCTTCAGCACGTCGCGCCGTGTTGTTGCCATGAGGTCCTCCAGGAATTTTGGGTGGCGGGGGTGGTTTCGAGAACCAGCTTGCAACCCGGGCCTCCGGAAATCCTTGGAGGGTCCGGAGGTGCCGGCTGCAATGTTCCCCCAGATTGGGCCACCCCGCCGCAGGGTCCCCTGCCGGTCCCACTACACGGTCATACGGCAGGGTCCCAGTGCAGGGACCCCATTTGAAGCGTTCAGCCCCGGATGAGGGCGACGGTCAGGTTGGTTTCAGCGGCCGAATGGTCGCGGTTCATGGCCACCATGACAACCCGGTAGTTTCCGCGGTGCAGCTGGGCGATGCCCTCGCTCGTGAACCCGTTCGCTGTGTAGAACCTGACGGCACCGGCGAGAGCCTTGTCAGCGCCGCCTGTGACCAGCAGCATGGCGCTCCATTGGGGGGCCGTGCCGGTTGAGCCCTGGAGCTGCCCGGGCGGCAAGGGGACCTCCGCCGGCCAGTCCGCGGGCAGCGCTGGGGCGGAGCGGTCCGGACCGGCGGCACCGTCCGCTCTTCCGCCGCGGTTCCTTCCGCCGGCGCGGTTACCCCCGCCGGCGTTTGGCTCCGAAGGGGGCAGCGCGGGCGCGGCAGCGGCTGCCCCGGCCGAAGCGCCGGGTAAGGTGGCCGCCGTCGGACCCGCCGCCGTCGTACTTCGTGCCGGCGTATTTCCTGCCGGCGCGTTCCCTGTTACTGGTGCCGGCTGGCCCGTTGGCCCCGAAAGTGCAGGGCTGCAGCCGGCGAGCACGCCTGTGGCGAGGACCGCCGAAGCGAGTCCCCGCCACAGGCTGGGGTGCGCGTTCATTTAGGCCGCGCTGCCGCCGTCGGCCTCCCGTGTTACCACGGAGAAGGCACCAGGGCGCCGGCGTTGTTAGCGCCTTCACCGTTGACCAGGAACGGCAGGTGGTACAGGTCGTTTGGCACAATCACGTCTCCGGGCTTCACGTTCTCCGGGAAGATGTACTCGAAGACCGGAGCGATGTACTGCCCGGGCTGGAGTCCGTTGGCCTTGGTGGGGGCGTTCTTGAAGCAGCTGTCCAGAGCGGCCTGGTTGATGGTGGTTGCCGTGGTGTTGACCGGCGTGGGCATGCACAGGCTGCGGACTCCCACGCGGACGGTACGGTCCGGCTGGCTGAGGAGGCCGGTGGGGGCCTTCGTGGCGCGGAGCCGGGCCCGCTGTGGCTGGGGGCCGGTGTTTTGCGTGGTGATGCCGCCCGTCGGCCCGGTAAGCGGGGCCGCGTTCTCGCCCGTCATTTCAAACGGCGTGATCCACCGGTTGAAGACCGAACCGTCGGCATTGCGGTCCTCGTAGTAGATATCCACCGGGGTCTTGACGTCCGTGGTTTCGGATTCGAGGAAGATCCTGTCCTGGGTCTCCTGCGCCACGCCGTTGGGTGCCGTCGCAAGGGGGTCCGCGGTGCCCACGCCGAACTCGCCGATCGCCAGGTAGCTGGGCTGCGTGCCGGGCTGGGTGTAGATGCCGAGGTTGGCCTCAACCGTGTGGGCCGAGATGTAGTCCGGCGACCCGTGAATGAGCGTTCCGGAGTAGTCCACCACGTCACCGATTTCGAAGGGCGCCTGCTGGTTGGCGTCCGGGGCGGTGGCGCTGATTCCCGGCACCGGCATCACATACTGCGAGCAGTACTTCTGGCCGGCCGCCGGGGCGCTGAGCTCTCCGCTGGCCGGCGGCACAACACCGGCCACGCTGAAGTTGCGGCAGGCAGGTACGGTGACCGTGGTGGCCGACGGTGCCAGCGGGCGGTTCTTCTGCGGGCACAGGGGGTCATCCTTGACGGACGGATCCGTGCGCGGGATGCACATGGGGTAGCCCGTGGCGGCGTGGATGGTGGGGTTGTCCTGGTCAACGCTGAAGCGGTAATCAGGCGACTGGCCGTTGCTGAACCGGCCGGTATCGGCGCCGGTGCTGTCGTGCAGGCCGGCGATCTTGGGGTCGTTCAGCTGGACGGTCACGGTTCCGCCCGCGGCGTCAGCCACCTTCAGGGCGCCGTTGGCGTAGTCGATCCCGGTGATTTCACCGCGGCCTGTATTGGCCGACTGCTGGGAGACAAAAGCCAGGCCGGCTATGTGGCGTGATCCCACGATGTTGCCGACGGCCCGCAGTTCCAGGCCGTCGACGCCGAGCGGGGCCGTGCCGCCGGTTCCATGGACGAAGTCCGCCCAGGTCAGCGTGTTGGCCGGCATCTGGACCACCAGGTTGCACGGAATGGTGATGAGGATGCCGTTGATGGTGACAGTGCCGCCGTAGTACTCCGGATCCGTCACGCCGGGACACGAGGTGTTGTCGGAGTTGACGGTGGCGTTGCTGGCAAAGCCGGTGTCGTCGAAGCCGCGGGCTGATGCTGCGGAGGCCGGTGTGGCCAGGGTGGGCACCACCCAGGGGGAAACGATTCCCTTCGGCGGTTTGGCCGTGCCGCCCTTGGCCAGGGCGGAACCCGTTCCGCCGGCCGCGATCAGCGCTGCGGCGGCGGCAAGGATGGTGATCTTACGAAGGGTTCGTGGACTTACTGTTCGTGGACTAACTGGAAGGTTCCTCATGGCTGTTCCTCTCGGAGATGCCGGTATCCGTATGCAGGACTGGGAAGCAGAGGGAGTTAACTCCAGAATCTCTGCGCTCAGGTGGGTGGGTGACTTGCGTTAAGCGTGCGAGGCTTATGTGTCTTTGCCGGGGCCGCAAAGGCTTCCAAATGGTTGCTGCTGCCAACTATCGGGAGTGCCCCTTGGAAAAACCCTGCAGACTTCCGGCGGGCGCCCCGCAGGTGGTGACCACCCCAAACTGAGCTCCCCCAAGGTGTTCACAAGTGGCCGGGCTCAACTGTGGCCGGCCTTGGCCCGGGCGGACCTGGCCCAATCGTCAAAGGCGACCCGCCCTGGCTGCGCTAGCCCTCCTGATCGACGGCGGACATATCGCCGACGCCGGGCGTGCCGTCGGCGAGCGCGTAGCGCTGCAGCACCGCACCTTTCGGTGAGGCGACCACCGGCTCGATGAGTGTGAGGTTCGTCGGAACCACCCCGTTGGCGAAGACCTTCTTTCCGCCGCCGAGGAGGATCGGATACACCCAGAGCGTGAGCCGGTCGAAGAGCTTCTCGGCGAACAGGGTCTGCACGAAGTCGAGGCTGCCGATGACGTGGATGTCCTCGTGCCTTTCGCGCAGGTCGCGCACGGCGGCGGCGACATCAGGACCGAGCAGCGTGGAGTTGGCCCAGTCGAGGGTGGGCGCCTGGCGCGAGGCCACGTACTTGGGAAGGCGGTTGAACAGCCGCGCGATGCTCCCCTCCGCATGCGGCCAGTACGAGGCAAAAATGTCGTACGTCCGGCGCCCAAGCATCAGCGCGTCCATCCCCACCATTCCTGCGTCGATCTGCTCGCCGACCACCTCGTCGATGAGAGGCGCCTGCCAGCCACCAAACGCGAAGCCGCCCTCAGCGTCCTCCTCCGGCCCGCCGGGCGCCTGCGCGACGCCGTCGAGCGTGGTGAACAGGTCGATATGGATGAGTCCCACGCCGTGCTCCTTGTCTGCTACCCGTCGTCGCCCGGCGGGATCACTTCGAGGCTGACACACGATCCCCCTGGGAAGCAACGGGTATCAACGGCTCACGCACGAGCCACTGCGCCGAAGGTTGGGAGACAAGCCCTAGAGCCGGTCGAGCAGCTCGGCGCGCTTCTTGACCGCGCTGACAAAGTCCGCCAGGGACTGGTCGGCGAAGCGCAGTGTGTGGCCGCCCAGCAGGTGCAGGAGCCCGCGGTGCTCGTCTTTTACGTGGAAGCTGGTCATGCCGTCCGCGGGTGCGAGCGTGAACGTGCGGGCGGTCGTCGAAACTCCTAGCGGCAGGCGGGCGGTCCAGACCATGACCCGGCCGGGCAGCTGCTGGACCCGCACCCGGATACTCCGGCGCCCCGTGCCCGTGGTGTGGAACCGGACCCGTCCGCCGTTGCGCAGCTCGCCGTCGACGGCTGTGATGCCGGATTCCCAGACTGTCAGGTTGCCGGCGTCGGTGAGGACCTCCCAGACCGTGGAGGGGCGCGCGTTGATCAACGCTTCGGATTCAAGGGAGTGCATGCGGGCAATGGTAGGGGGAGCGTGCTGCCGGTGGTCGTGTCCCGGCGGAAGTTCACGCACTGTTCGCCTGGCGGTACGTGGGTGCACGTCAGGCTGCGGCCGGTCCGGGATCCCGGTCCGGTGGAGACGGCAAGAGCCGGAGCGGGCACCGCAGGACACGCAGCTGATCGAGGTCCAGCAGTTGCCGGGTGCCTGTGCGGGCATCAAGAATCCAGAACATGTCCAGCTCCGGGACGACTGCCAGGACACGGCCCCGGTGCAGCGGACGGTCACCGCGCCAGGCTTCAATTCGGTCCCCCGGGGGAAAGTTCTGCGCAGGAACGGATATGCCTGCCTTCAAGGTCCATGACGGCTCCTTTCCCTGACTACTGGGACCAGTGTGGGCTCCGTTGGTTGCATCGACGTGACGCCCTGGTGACTTCTTCATGAATGGAGGCGATTCCTGGGTGTGTAGCTGGCCCCTGCGGCCCCCGTGGACAGGGCTCCGGACAGTGGTTGCTGTCCGGAGCCCTGTTCGTTCCTGTTCGCTCCCATGACTTCCGCGAACGCGCCCGCCATGGTGGCGCGAGGTGCTCAGGCTGGAGGCGCGGAGGCTACTTGCCCCGGGCCGGGCGGGTGCGCGCCAGGGCGGTCACGCCGGCGGCGAGGCCGATCAGTCCGGCGGCGAGCCCGAACCAGCCGGCGGTGTCGCCGCCGTTGGAGGACGCGGCGGCGGTGCTGCCTGCTGGCGCCGCTGCCGGCGTCGTCGCGGGGGCCGTCGTCGCCTCCGTCGAGGCCGGAGCGGCCGCAGGTTCGGCGTCCTTGGCCGTGGTCACGAAGGAAGGGGCCGGGTGCTCGGGCTCTGCCTGGCCCTCGGCGGCCTTCTCGTTCCACTTCACCACGGTGCCATCGGTGTAGGTCTGCGCCGCGGGCAGGGTCACAGTGGTTCCCTCGTCAGGCAGGACACCGACGGAGAGGGAGAACGCCTGGTATTCGTTGGGCCCGATCTGGTGCGCGGCATCTGCGGTCCATACAACGCTGCTGGGCGCCTTGGTGATGGTGGCTCCGCCGACGGTGATCGGCTTGGGCAGATTGGTGGTGATGACTTGCGCCTTCCAGCCTTCAACCGGCTTGACGGACACCGAGGTGAACGGGGTGTCGGTGGGCAGCGTCACCTCGAGCTTGTTGGTCTTGGCGGTGGGTGATTCGTTGGGCACGTTGAAGGTCAGGTGCGTGAAGCCGCCTGCGGCCGGATCATCCGGGGCGACGTTGACGTGGGCGGACGCTGCGGCTGCGCCGGCGGCCAGGAAACCGGCTGCAATCGTGGTGGCGGCGGCGGTCTTGAGGGTACGGCGAACGGAGGTATTCATGGCGGGAGTGCCTTTCACAAAATGAAACGGATCGGGAACGGGCGGCCGGTGCGGCGGCCCGGGACAGCGGGCGAAGCGCCGCCGTCGGCCCTGTCCGTGAGTGAAAGGGACCGGCTCTAGGCGGCGGGCGCGGCCGCGGGAGGTCCCCGCCGGGAGGGCAGCCGCAACGCGGCGCCGGCCGGGCGAAGGATGGCCGGCCCTGCGGAGGGGCCGGGAACTCTCGCCGGAACAATGGCGGCAGGTTCGGGCTGCCCCAGGAGCGGGCGCAGCCAGCCGGCCAGGAATCCGAGGGCCCGCTCGCCCCGGGCCAACAGCAGCGCCGTGGCGACGGTAGCCACGGCGTGCGCGGCGATCATGAGCGCATCCGGGGCAGCAGTGTGGGCCGGCACAGCCGCGGTCAAGGTCTCGTGGACCAACGTTGTTGCGGCGTGCCCGGCGTGGCCTGCCGGCATCACCTGATGGACCGCCGCCGGCGGTCCCACCGAGAGCATGCCGAACGTCCAGTGAAGCCACAGCTGCACAGCGCCAATGAGCCCGGTCAGAACCGGCAAAGACAGGCGGAAGCGGGTCAGCGCGGCCACCGGGACCATGGTCACGGCGCACAGGGCCGCCAAAACGGACAGCGCCGGGAGCTGGCCCCCTCCGGCCAGGTGGCCGCCGGCTGCCAGACCGAGCACGACTGATCCGATGAGTCCGGTGCGGAACAGCCGGAACGAAGCACGGGGATCCATCTGCGCCTCCTCCCATAGGGCCCAGACCGGTGTAACAACTCCGAGGCTAGGCAAACCAGCGTGGAGAAACCTTGAACAGCGATGGCCATTCGTCCCGGTTGCCACCCCGGATTGGTGGGCCCGGCAGGCTCGGCGCGGGTTCCATCCCGCCGGCGTCCTCACAGGCCGGCGCCCATGCGCCACCACCGTCCGGCGCTCACCAGCTGGCCGAAACGCGCCCGCTGCACGCGCCTGTGGGAGAATCTAAGGCGGCCAGCTCCGTCCGCCCGCGAAAGGAGTCCCGATGCCGCTGCCGCACCCCGGGCCCTCCCTTCCCCCGGGCCCCCGGCCGGATTCCCGGCTGGATCCCCGGACCCTTCGCGGTTGGTCCGGCCTTCTCCGCGGCGCCCCCGCCACCCTGTGGTTCGTTGCCGTGTTCTGGACCGCCGGCGCTCTGTCCTCCAGCCTCGCGTCCGGCCCGCCCGAAGCATTGCGACCGCACGTGGAGGCCACCGTGCATTCCCTGTCCGGAGACTGGTGGGCAGTGCTCTTATCCGGGTTCTGGGAGCGGGCCTTGCCGGGGTATGTGCTGGGCACGGCTTTGGTGCTGCTCGCCGGCATACCCCTGGAGCGGAAGCTGGGAAGCCTGCGCTTCGCCGCGGCGGCAGTGGGCGCACACGTTCTGGGCATCGCCGCCACGCTCGGCTTCCTGGCGGTGGCCGGATCACTGATGGGCAGCTGGACCCGGGACATGAGCGGGCATTACTTCGTGGGGCCCAGCGCGCTGGCCTGCGGGGCCGCCATGGCCGCCACCGCCGCCACCCCCACCCTGTGGCGGCGCCGCATCCGCGTGGTCATCCTTGCCGTGCTGATGCTGTTCGCCTTCTACGCGGGCGGTTTCGAAGACCTGGTCCGGCTCGGGGCCGCCGTTGCCGGCACGCTCCTGGGCCCGTTGCTGCTGGGCCGGGCGCCGCGGTTCGGCCGCCCCGCCGTGTCCCGGCACGAGGGCCGCGTCCTGGTGGCACTGCTCGTGGTGGTGGCGGCTGTGGGTCCGGTGGTGGCGGGGCTGGCGCCGCACGCGGTGGGTCCGCTGTCCGTTCTGCGGTACTTGTTCACGAATATCCAGCCCGTTGACCCGCAGACCCTGCAGGCGTTCTGCTCCCACCCGGCGGAGGCCAGGGACTGCGCGGCGGCCCAGCTGCAGCAGCGGGCCGGCGCCGGCGGGCTCTTCATGGCCATCCTTCCGTCGTTTCTGCTGCTCCTGCTCGCGGACGGCCTCCGCCGCGGCCGCCGGTTCGCGTGGGCTGCGGTGCTGCTGATGCAGGTGGCACTGTCCGTGCTGGCCGTCATCACCATTGCCGGAGTCCTGCAGCCTGCGGTTCCCCACCCGGCTGCAGACACCGCGGGCCGCGAAGGGGTGGGCGGGATCGACCTGTCCGCCTATTCCCATCCGCTCAGCCTGGTGCTGCCCATGCTCCTGCCGGTTTTCCTGACGGCGGTCCTGTTGCTGGGGCGGACGCTGTTCCCTGTCCATGCCCCGCCCGGAACCTACCTGCGGCTGGCCAGCCGCGTGGTGGTTGCCTGGGTTCTGCTTGGCGCTGCGTATGTGGGCGCGGGGCTGGCGCTCGCCGGCGGCTTCACGCCCGCGCCGGGACTGCCCCAACTGATCGCCGACGTGCCGGACCGGTTTCTTCCGCTGGGCTTCCTGGTGGATCTGTCCCCCGCCTTCTTTCCCGAAAGCACCGCAGCCGTGCTCCTGTACGAGGGCATCGGCGTCGTCTTCTGGGCCGTCACCGGCACCCTGCTGCTCCGGACCTTCCTGCGGCCGGCCCATGGCCGGCACAGCTCCGACGAGGACCGGGCCCGGGCCATCCTCAAGGCGCACGAGGGCAGCTCGCTGTCCTGGATGACAACCTGGGCCGGGAACAGCTACTGGTTTTCCTCCGGCGGGAGCTTCGTGGCGTACCGGGTCATCGCCGGGGTGGCGCTGGCCCTCGGCGTCCCAGTGGGGCCGCGATCAGACAGGGAGTCCGCCTTCGGGGAGTTCGCCGACCACTGCCGGCTCAAGGGGTGGACACCGTGTTTCTACTTCGTGCCGCAGGACCTCCGCAACCACGCCTCCTCCCTGGGCTGGGGATCCGTTCAGGTGGCCCACGAGACCGTCCTGCCCCTGCACTCCCTGTCCTTCCGGGGCAAGAAGTTCCAGGACGTCCGCACCGCGCTGAACAATGCCACCAAGTCCGGCATCCGCGCGGAGTGGACCACCTACGCGGCTGCTCCCCGCTCCGTGCAGGCGCAGATCCAGGCCCTGTCCGAGGAATGGGTGGCGGACAAGAAGGTGCCGGAGATGGGTTTCACCCTGGGCAGCCTGGACGAGCTGGACGACCCCGAGGTCCGCTGCCTGCTCGCCGTGGACGGCAACCACACAGTCCACGCGGTGGCGTCCTGGCTGCCCGTTTACCGCAACGGCCGCATCGTCGGCTGGACCCTGGACTTCATGCGGCGGCGCAGTAACGGGTTCCGGGCTGCCATCGACTTCCTCATCGCCTCCGCGGCACTGAGCCTCAAGGACGAAGGCTGCGAGTTCATCAGCCTCTCCGGGGCGCCGCTGGCCCGCCCGCCCCGGGATCCGCTGGCGTCCCACCCCGTGAAAGACACCGACGGCGGCCTTGACCGGCTGCTCGACAGGCTGGGCGCCATGCTGGAACCCGTCTACGGCTTCCGGTCGCTGCTGGCCTTCAAGGCCAAATTCAAGCCCGACTACACGCCCATGTACATGCTCTTCCCGGATGCTGCCGCGCTACCGGCCATTGCCAACGCCATCACCCGGGCCTACCTCCCCACCGTCAAACTGGGCCAGGGCCTCACCTTGGCGCGCGGCCTGCTGGCCCGTCCCCGGGCGCACCCGTGATCTGACCGACGTGTCAGCGTCGGCACTTCTCAGGAGCCGGCGTTGTAGACGTCGGACCCGAAGCGGTTGAGGTCAGGGGCCGCGGCATAGCCGAGATAGGGAAGGTTAAAGGCGTCCTCGATGCTGGCCAGCAGGCTGTAGTGGTTGTAGGGCCGGTCACTGGCTGACCCGGCCTTGACCAGCGGTGACAGCAGGAGCGCTCCGACCCGGCCGCCGCCGGCGCCGCCGGGCAGCGACGAATCGGCGGTCTCCTTCCCCCTGGCCTCGTCAAAGGTGATGACCAGGAGCCCGTCCTGCTTGAAGGCGGCGGAGGACAGGATCTCCGGGACGTGCTGCCGGAGCCACTCGTCCGAGGTGGCAAGGCCGCCCTGGCGGCCGTCCGCGCAGGGGCTGTCGTGGCCGTCGTTGCACAGGTTGGGACTGATGTAGGACAGGTTCGGCGTGGTGGAGGCCGACTGGAGGTCGGTGGCGAGGTTGCTGAAGTCCACCACGTTGCTCTGGCACTCGGGTGAGGACGTGATCCCGGTGAAGTAGACGAACGGGTTGTGCCTGGTGGCGTATTGGTCGTCCGCGCGCGCCTTCTGGTTCGTGTCTCGGGCGCCAGGTTCCGGATGGCGGCACGGTGTCCCCATGTCCTCCATGTAGCCCTTCCACGTCTTCCCCGCGGCACTGAGCTGGCCGGCCAGCGTGGGTACGGAGTCGGGGTAGACGCAGCCGCTGCCCTGCAGCTGGCCCTGGGATGCCGTTCCGGTGACGCTAAAGGGCTCATATGTGGGGCAGTCGTCGCTGGTGACAGGGTTGGGCCCCTGCCCGGACAGCTGGGCGATGTAGTTGGTCAGCGATGAGTGGCCGATCGCGAAGTACTGCGTCAGGAGCTCGCCCTGCGGGCGCAGGGTCCGGGACAGGTAGGGGGCTTCAGACTCTTGGCCCCAGACGTCCCGGTACGACTTGTTTTCGAGGTTGATCACAAACACATGCCCTGGCTTTGCCGCCGCGGACGGGGAATTGGACCCGGCCTGGGAAGTCGACGCTGACCCCGATGGCGACTCGGACGGCGAAGGCGATCCGGACTGCGGAGGAGTGGTGGACTGGGAGGGAGACGGTCCGGGACCGGGGCCGGGCTGGCAGGCGGCGAGCGCCGCCACCAGCGCAAGGCACCCCAGCATGGTGGAGGCGCGGCGCAGGTTCCCGCTGCCTCCGTTCCGTATGCGGCTGTGGCCAGCGTTCATCAGATCCTGCCTCCTGAAGCCGAGCCGAAGCGCCCGTCCATCCAAGGTCCCATCGTGCCACCGCGTCCCCGTCAGCCAGATGAACTGAACCTGAGAGTTCCATGGGAAAGGCGCTTGCCTGATCGGGTTCCGGGCCGCAGGCGATTCCCCCGGAGGCACCGGGCCTGTGCGTGTTAAGTTGAAGTATGCGGACAGACCTGTCCGCCTCTGCCGCCGGAAAGAGCCAACACGTGGAATCGCCATCACCAGTACGAATACTGACCGTCTGCACGGGCAACATCTGCCGCTCCCCCGTGGCGGAACGGCTGCTGCAGGCCGGGCTGGACCAGGTGCTGCCCGGCGGCTTCGAGGTCCGCAGCGCCGGAACCCGGGCCATGGTGGGCGATCCTGTCCAGCCGCTGTCCGCTGACATCATCCATACCTTCGGCGGCACCGCGGACGGCTTCGCGGCCCGCCAGCTCACCGGCAAGATCCTGCGCAAGGTGGACCTGGTGCTCACCATGACCTCCGGACACCGCGGTGATGTGCTCCAGCTGGACGCCTCGCTCCTGAAGCGGACCTTCACCATCCGCGAGTTCGCCCGGATGCTGGATGTCCTCGAGGAGCGGGAAGGCCACGCCGGCGGAGGCGAAGCCGCCGGGGCGGCCCTGCTGAATGGCGAAAAAATCTCCGCCAACACCAAGCTGTGGCGCAAGCTCCCGGCACGGGCCGCCTCCGTGAGGCACCTGGCGCTTGCACCGGAAGCCGCGGACAACGACGTCGTCGACCCCTACCGCCGCAGCCCCGAGTACTACCGCCAGATGGAGGACGAACTGGCCCCGTCCATCATCTCCATCCTGCGCTTCGCCCGGCTGAACGTCCCCTCCTAACGCCGGCCCCCGCCGTCGTCGATCTCTGGCCTTTCCCGCCCCATCTCAACGGTGCAGTCCCCTCCCTGAGCCGGCCAATATAAGATTCAGGCAGTGTTCCGGTCGCAGCCAAGGACCACTTCGCGGCCAGCGTCTCGCATGAGCTGAGGACTCCGCTGACCTCCATCCTGGGCTACCTCGGCCTGGCCCAGGACTAACACCCCTACCTTCCCGCCGACGTCACCCAGTACCTGGCCATAGTCCACCGCAACGCCGAGCGGCTGCTGAACCTGGTCACCGACCTGCTTTGGCGGAGAACTGCCAGGAGAGGGCCAGATTGCCCCTACCCCGGCATCAGGCTCACGGTCCCGTTTCGCGCGGGGAAAGGCTCAGCTGCCTGACATGGAAGTCGAAGTGGAGGGTGGGGTAGGCGTAGACATCGTTCAGCGTCATTCGTGGTGCGAAGAATGGGTCCCACCTGTCAGGGAACGGCATCGACCTGGACAGGGTGCCCGGGGTCTCGCGTTCGAGATGTCGTGACAGCCAAGCGATGGTCTTCCCGAGTTTCCGGCCCATCCGCCTCCTGTTGTAGACCAACGAGGCCGCGCGGGACCCCCAATAGTTCACGGCATCGAAGGGACGGGTTCCGGCATTCAGCACCGCAGCGAACACTTTGCCGACGGGCACGGGCAGCCTGCTGACAGTGCGGACCAGGGGAAGGAGCGCACGGACCACCATGTATCCGAACACCATGTATCCGAACACCATGTGGAAAATCAGTTCTTCATTGGTCCACTTCGTGCCGTTGCTCCTGCGCCGGAGGTCCTCGGCCGTAGCGCCTTCCAACCAGGCGTCCAGTTCCCGGCGGGCACGGCTGTACCCCGCCAGGATTTGTTCCTTCGTCGGATTCACCCAATGTCCTCCCGCCGTCAGCCACGGCCCGCGACGTGGAATACGCCGACCGTCTGGCTTCATTATGTCGGCCTGACTGAAGTTGAGGCAGCCTTGCCCGGCAGCTGATACCGGCGCAGCGATGCGTGGGACATGCCTTCCGGCCAACACGAAAAACCTGCCCGCCGCCGTCGTTCTTTCCGGAGAACTTTGGTGGTACGGTCCGTTCATGGAACCCCGGCCTGACCCGGAGAAGACGGGCGGCGCAGCCCCCTCCGGAGGACCCGCGAAGCGCAAGCGGACGGCCTTCAAGGTGCTGCTGGCGGCACTGATCGTGATCCCGCTGGTGGCCGCCGGCTTCATCTTCAACCTGGCGAGGATCTGGAATACCGAAACGGCCACGCTCGAGACCGAGAGCCCGTCCGCAACCGCCACGCCCACGCTGACGCCCGCCGCGAAACCGTCCCCCACCGCCACGCCGCTGAAGCCGCCGGCCGCGCCCACACTGCCCATGAACATCCTGGTGCTGGGCAGCGACCACCGCCGCGGCGATCCCCCGGCCGCCAATGGCCTGCCCGACCAGCGCGCGGATGCCATGATACTGGTCCACCTCGCGCGGGACGGCAGGCACCTGTACGGCATCTCGATCATGCGCGACACCTGGGTGCCCATCCCCGGCTACGGCGAAGCGAAAATCAACTCGGCGCTGACGCTCGGCGGCGTGCCCCTGGCCGTGAAGACCGTGGAATCGCTGTTTGGCCAGAAGATCCAGCACGTCATGATGATGGACTTCGAGGGCTTCAGGGGCATCACCGAGGCGCTCGGCGGGGTGGACGTCAACGTCAAGGAAGCGTTCACCGCAACATTCGATACGCACCAGCACTTTCCCGCCGGCGTGAACAGACTGCAGGGCCAGCGGGCGCTCGAATTCGTCCGCGAGCGCCATGCGTTTGCCGACGGCGACTTCCAGCGGATCAGGGACCAGCAGACCTTCATCCGCGCCACACTGGCCAAGCTCCTCTCCGCCAAGACCCTGTCCAACCCCGTGACCCTGTACAAGGTGGTCAGCACGGCATCCCGGTACATGCAGGTGGACAAGGGCCTGAACGCGGCCACGCTCGCCAGCCTCGCCTACAGCCTGCGGAACGTCCGCCTGCAGGACGCCGTGTTCTTCAACATGCCCACCGCCGGGTTCGGCTTCAGCACCGACGGGCAGTCCATCGTCCTGCCGGACTACGGCGCCTTCTCCGCCGTCGGGGCGGCGCTGGGCCGGGACAATGTGGGGGCGTACGTGGCGCAGAACAGGCCCGGCTGACGTCCGACGGCAGCTGCTGAGTTTCGGCGTCAGACTTTCGACGGCGGCGGCTGCCGACGCTGGCGCAAGAGCGTTGTTGGTTAACCCTGTTTGCCGAGGAACGCGGTGATGATTTCCGCCATGCGCTTGGACTGGGTCCAGTGCAGATAGTGTCCGCCCTCGAGCGTGACGATTTCGTGGTGTTTGACGTTATTCAGCAGGGCCTGGGCTGCAGCGGTCTTGGTTGGTGTCGAGTCTGTTTTCTCGTCGGCGATGAAAGCCAGGACGGGCAGCCCATCGGGATAGTGGACACCCCTCAGCGCCACCGCGTTGTTGGCAATTCGGGACGTTTCGTCGGCCACGGCGTCGTTGCCGAAGTTCCAGCTCAACATCAGGCGCATGCGTTCGAGCTCGTCGGCGGTGTAGGCGTCACCGTCCGGCGCCGCCAGGCCGGGCGCGATTGCGGTGACGTCACGGACCAGTCCGGTGACGGAGAGTGCCCGTTCCCAGTTGATGCCCGGCTGCGGGTCCTCGACCGGCTCGCTCCCCGGTTTCGGTATGGTGGCATCGATTCCGATCACTGCGGCCACTTCCTCGGGATAGCGGTTGGCATAGTCCAGGGTGTAGAAGCCGGCGATGGAGTGTCCTGCCAGTACATATGGCTGTTTGATGTGGAGCCGGGTCAGCACTTCATGGAGTTCCGTGCTGATGTTCTGGTTGGTCCGCGGGCCGGCGCTCATGTCGCTGTATCCGTAGCCGAATCCTTCAACCACCGTGATGTCGAAGCCTGCGAGCTCGCGGATCAGCGGGGCGAAGTCCAGGCCGGGCGCCGGTGTTCCCAGTCCGCTGAGGAGGACGATCGGCTGGCCGGCATGTCCGTTCCGGTACACGTTGATCCCGCCGCCGCTGATTGCGATGCGTTCGCCATAGGGGCTGATGCTGGATTTCTCTGACCGCTCAAGGATCAGGTTCGTCGCCGTCGAGACCAGCACCAGTCCCAGCGCGATCAGCGCCGCGATGCCGGCGGCCCGCAGCCTGCGGCGCGACTTGCGGGCGCCCCCAGCGGGATCCGAAGGCTGTCCGGAAGTCCGGCGTGAAAACAGGCGCATGATGAGCCTTTCGATGCCCGAAACTGTCTACGCGTGCCCTGCCGGCCCAGGCTGCGGTTGTTGAAGCCGGCTTCTTGACGTTGGCCCGGCGGCGATCTGGTCCAAGCCTAGCCCTCCCCGCTTTCGCCGGTCCTTGACTTACATACCCCCCAGGGGTATATTTCTGGTGTTGTCAGTGAAGTGGTATGTCCAGGCCGGTGCTGCTGCACCGCCGTCACAGCCGTTCAACCCCAGCGCTTATCGAACCGTTTCGAATGAATGGAACTGACATGCGCGAAACCGAATCCCGTAAAGAACTCCCCGTGGCTGCCTCGGCTATCGCCACTGCTCCCGCCCATGGCGGCCACCATGAAGGACACGGCCCCGACGATGACCACGTCGTCCACACCCACGGCCAGCACGCCGGGCACAGCACGGCCATGTTCAAGGACCGGTTCTGGCTGACCCTGGCGCTGTCGGTGCCTGTGGTCTACTTCAGCCCGATGTTCGCGCATCTGCTTGGCTATATGCCGCCCGACTTCCCCGGGTCGGCCTGGATCCCCCCGGTCCTGGGAACCATCATCTTCTTCTACGGAGGCATGCCGTTCCTCAAGGGCGGCCTGAAGGAACTGAAGTCCCGGCAACCGGGCATGATGCTGCTGATCGGCATGGCGATCAGCGTCGCCTTCGTCGCCTCCTGGGTCACCAGCCTGGGAATCGGCGGCTTCGACCTGGATTTCTGGTGGGAACTGGCCCTGCTGATAGCCATCATGCTGCTGGGCCACTGGATCGAGATGCGCGCCCTCGGCTCCGCCCAGGGAGCCCTCGACGCTCTCGCGGCCCTGCTGCCGGACGAGGCGGAACGCATCACCGATATCGGAACCGAGACCGTGAGCCTCTCCGACCTCCGCGCCGGGGACGTGGTCCTGGTCCGTTCCGGGGCACGGATGCCGGCAGACGGCACCGTCATCGATGGGCAGGCCGAGTTCGACGAATCCATGATCACCGGCGAATCCAAGACCGTGCTCCGGTCCGCCGGCGACGCCGTCGTTGCCGGAACGGTAGCCACCGACAACACCGTCAGAGTCCGCGTCACCGCCGTCGGGGACGACACCGCCCTGGCCGGCATCCAGCGCCTCGTCGCGGAGGCCCAGGCGTCCTCCTCCAGGGCGCAGGCCCTGGCCGACCGGGCCGCGGCCTTCCTGTTCTATTTCGCCGCGGGCGCCGGGGTCATCACCTTTATCGTCTGGACCCTGCTGGGGAATGTTCCCGAGGCGGTGACGCGCACCGTGACGGTGCTGGTGATCGCCTGCCCGCACGCCTTGGGCCTGGCCATCCCGCTCGTGATCGCGATCTCCACCGAGCAGGCCGCCCGCACCGGGGTGCTGATCAAGAACCGGATGGCACTGGAGCGCATGCGCACCGTCGGCGTCGTACTGTTCGACAAGACAGGCACCCTGACCAAAGGCGAACCCGAACTCAAGGATGTCGCCACGGCCGAGGGCGTGAGCCAGGACGAACTGCTCGCCCTGGCCGCCGCCGTGGAAGCGGACAGCGAGCACCCCGTGGCGCGGGCCATCGTCCGTGCAGCGCGCCTGCATGGCCTCGCCATCCCCCGAGCATCGGGCTTCAGCTCCATGACCGGCCGGGGCGCGCGCGCCGCGATCGACGGCCGCATCATCCAGATCGGCGGCCCCGCCCTCCTCAAGGAAATCGGCCTGGCAGAACCTGAAGCCCTGGCAGCCACCAGCCGGGGTTGGATGGAGCGCGGCGCGGCCGTGCTGCACATCGTGGACGGGACCCGGATCCTCGGCGCCGTCAGCCTCGAGGACGCGGTGCGTGAGGAGTCCAGGCAGGCCGTCGCCGCCCTTCAGCGCCGGGGCATCAAGGTCGCGATGATCACCGGTGACGCCCGCCAGGTCGCCGCGGCCGTGGCGGGGGAACTGAACATCGATGAGGTCTTCGCCGAGGTCCTTCCGGCCGACAAGGACAAAAAGGTGGCCGAGCTTCAGGCCCGGGGTCTGAAGGTGGCCATGGTTGGTGACGGCGTGAATGACTCCCCGGCCCTGGCAAGGGCCGAAGTGGGCATCGCCATCGGCGCCGGTACCGACGTCGCAATGGAGTCAGCCGGTGTGGTCCTGGCAGGCAACGATCCCCGTGCGGTCCTGTCGATGGTCGATCTGTCCCGGGCCAGCTACCGGAAGATGTGGCAGAACCTCGTGTGGGCCACCGGCTACAACATCATCTCCGTCCCGCTGGCCGCCGGGGTGCTCGCCTTCGCCGGCGTCGTGCTCTCCCCGGCCGCCGGCGCGGTCCTGATGTCCGCCTCCACCATTGTGGTGGCCCTGAACGCCCAACTGCTGCGCCGGGTGAAACTGAACCCCGCCGAGGTTCGTTGACCCGGAAGGCGCCAAACGACCGGGAATACCGGAACACCACCGGTTCACGCCCGGTAGCCTAGACATCGCAGCCCGAACGGAAGGAGGAACCTCATGACCGCATCCCACCGGAACGCCGTGTCGGCGGCCCTCCACCGCGCTGGCCTTCTGGCAGGCCTCCTGGCCGTCCTCGCCGGGATCCTGGGCATGCACGTCCTCACGGGCACTCACAGCATTCACGCCCCGGCCGCCCTCACCGCCGCCGCGGACGCCGCAATGGAGCATGCAGAATCCGCAGCGGCCCATGGCCATCCGGAGGACGAGGTCGCTGAGGCGTCCCCGGCCCGTCTTTCGTCGGACGGGCACAATGCTCCCGGCGTCATCGCGGAGCATTGCTCGTGCTCCGATAGCTGCGCGGGCATGCCAACGATGACGGTGTCCTGCACCCCGCTGGGGAAGACCGGGTCGCTGTCCGCCCCGCTGCCGGGCACCGCGGTGTTCGGCACCGTTTCCAACGCCACAGCACCCGGGGCGGTGCCCCGGTCCTATTCCTACCTTCCCGGCAGTCCTTCACCGGGTGAGCTGTCCATCAGCAGGACGTAAAAGAGCCGTCCGCCGGGAACAACCACTTCCGGCGCACCCCCCTTACTGAGGCGCCTGTTGGGCTGCCTGACCGCATCCGCTGATACACTCCCGTGCGGCGCCATGCGCCGACTGATCTTTGAAGGACCTGATTTCCCATGAACAAGAAACTTTTCCCCCTTTCCGCCACTGCCATCGCCGCAGCACTGGCCCTGGCCGGCTGCGCCAGCGGCTCCGGAGCCGGATCCTCCGGCACGTCCACGCCCGGCACGGACCAAGGCAGCTCCTCCTCCAGCGCGCCCTCCACCACTGCCCCCGCTTCGGCCGCGGAACACAACGCCGCGGACGTCACGTTCGTCCAGATGATGATCCCGCACCACGCCCAGGCCGTTCAGATGAGCGAGACGATGCTCAAGAAGCAGGACATTCCGGCCGAAGCGACCACACTTGCCACCAAGATCAAGGCGGCCCAGGGACCCGAAATCGACATGATGACCGGCTGGCTGAAAGGCTGGAACGAACCCATGACGGGGCCCTCCGGCCACAGCATGAACGGGATGAACGGGATGATGGGCGATGGAGACATGAAGATGCTCGACGCCGCCCAGGGCACGGAAGCAGCCCGGCTCTTCCTGAAGCAGATGATCGCCCACCACGAAGGCGCGATCATGATGGCCAAAACCGAGAACACCGCCGGCAAGAACACGGACGCGGTGAGACTCAGCAAGGACATCGTCAGCGCGCAGGAAGCCGAAATCCAGGAAATGCAGAAACTGCTGGCCGCCCTCTAGCCAGCACGTTCGGGCACCGCCCCGCCGCCCCTTGCGGCGGGGCGGTGCCTGCTACACCCATTTCCGTCCTTCGATCCCGCGGAGCTTTCATGCGTCTCTCATCCAAAACCCCATCCCGGTTCGCAGCCGTGATGGCCTGCGCCACCTTCCGGCCCTCCGACGCCTCCTGACATGCGTGACGCGTCCAGGCTCCTGACGGGCGGATACCGCGGGGCGGGCATGCCTAGTTCCCGGTGAGCTCCGCGTAGAGCTTATGGACTCGGGCACTGATGTCGTCCCGGACCAGACGCATGCGTTCCATGCCTTCGATGCCGCGTTCCGACGGTTCGTCCGTTTCCCAGACCTCGAAGCGGGTGCCGTCGTGAGGTTCGAGCTTCGCTTCGGTGCCCAGGATGATGACGGCGTCCACGGCGTCCAGGATCTCGCCGGTCACGGGCTTGGGGTGTTCGCCGGTGATGTCGATGCCGAGCTCGGTCAGGGACTCCACGGCCTGGGGATTGAGGGACTTGCCCGGTTTGGTGCCCGCGGAATAGACCGTGACGGCCCCGCCCGCGAGCTGGTTCATGAGGCCGGCGGCGAGCTGGGACTTGCCGCCGTTCTTGCTGCAGACGAAAAGCACGGTCGGTGTCTTCTGGGCGTCGGGTGTTTCCTGGGTCATGAGTGTGTTTCCTTTGTGAGTGGGTCGGCTGTTAGTGGGTCAACCGGGGACTTGGCAGCACTCCACCGATGGGGTTTATAGGCTGGATTCCTAGTTGATGCCGGAGCGGCCGTGGGTCAGTCCTGTGGGGAAACCGACGAGCACCGGTTCGGGTGTGCCGCAGCAGCCGCTCTCCGTGGAGGCCGCGGACGTCGCAGTCCCGGCGGTGGCGGGGACGTCGCAGCTGGTGCCGGCGTCGGTGGAGCAGACGCCGGTTTCGGGGAGTTCGAGGTGGACGGTGTCCGCGGCTTCACGGTCTCCCGCCAGGGCGGCGACGACGGAACGGACCTGTTCGTAGCCGGTGGCCAGCAGGAACGTCGGGGCACGGCCATAGGACTTCATGCCCACGATGTAGAAGTCCTTGTCCGGGTGGGCCAGGACCTTCGCACCGTGCGGAGGGACGGTGCCGCAGGAGTGGAATTCAGGGTCAATCAGCGGCCCAAGCTCCACCGGAGCCTCGACAGCAGGGTCAAGGTTGAGGCGGAGTTCACGCAGGATGTCCAGATCGGGCCGGAAGCCGGTGCAGGGCACCACGATGTCGGCCTCCAGGATGCGGCCGTCCACGGATTCGACGGTCACCTGCGAGTCGAGGGATTTCAGCGAGCTGATGCCGAAGCCGGTGTGCAGTTCGATGGTGCCTGCCTCGACGAGACGGCGCAGGCGGGCACCGAGCTGGCCGCGGGCGGGAAGCCCGTCGGTGCCGCCGCCGCCGTAGACCTTCTCGGCGGAGGCACCGCGGACCGCCAAAAGAATCCGGGTGTCCGGTTCTTCCTTGGCCAGGTCGGCGAGGCTGATGAGGGTGTGGGCGGCAGAGTGGCCGGCGCCGACGACCAGGATTCGGCGCCCGGCGAAGGCTGTGCGGTCGCGGCCGGTGACGTCGGGCAGCGGTGCGGAGATCCGGTCAACGGCCGTGTCTTCGCCGATGGCCGGCAGCCCTGAGGTACCCAACGGGTTGCGGATGGACCAGGTGCCGGAGGCGTCAATGACCCCGGCCACGGTGTGGTCGCGGGTTTCGCCGCCTTCGTGCTCGACCCGGACGACGAAGGGTATGGCGTCGCGGTTGCGGACATGGGTCTTATCCAGCCCCAGCCGGGTCACTGCGACGACGCGGGCGGCGGTCTGCAGCCGGGAAGCAATCTCCGGCAGCGCGGCCAGCGGGGTCAGATAGTCGTCGATGAGTTCCCCGCCATAGGGCAGGGCCGTGGGCCGGGGCGATTCCCAGCCGGAGGCTTCGAGCAGGCGGACGGCGGCGGCGTCGGTGTTGAACCGCCATGGTGAGAACAGCCGGATGTGGCGCCACTGCTCGATGGCCGCGCCCGCCGTCGGGCCTGCTTCGAAGATCAACGGTTCCAGGCCGCGTTCGATCAGGTGCGCCGCGGCGGCGAGACCCACGGGGCCGGCTCCGATGACGGCGACGGGAAGGTTCTTCGCTGAATCCATGGTGTGGTGTCCGGGCGGGGTTATTTGGCGGCGGGGGTTAGGGAAGCGATCAGGCCCTCGATGCGGGTCTTGATCTCGTCGCGGATCGGGCGGACAGCGTCCACGCCCTGGCCGGCCGGATCTTCCAGGACCCAGTCCTCGTAGCGCTTGCCGGGGAAGTACGGGCACTCATCGCCGCAGCCCATGGTGATGACCACGTCCGATTCCTTGACAGCCTCGGTGGTGAGGACCTTCGGGATCTCGGAGGACATGTCGATGCCGAGCTCGGCCATGGCCTCGACGGCGGCCAGGTTGACCCTGTCGGCGGGCCGGGAGCCGGCGGAGCGGACTTCGATTTCACCCTTGGCCAGCGTGGTCAGGAAGGCGGCGGCCATCTGTGAGCGGCCGGCGTTGTGGACGCAGACGAACAGGACGGAGGGCTTCTTGGCGGTTTCGGTGCTCACGGGGGGTTTCTCCTGGACTCAGTTAGGTGTGGATCGGCTTTGATGAGGTCATCGTTCCCGCACAACTTTTACTGACTGGACATTGATGATTGTCGATGCATGCAGTATCGGACAAAGATCGACACTTGTCAATATTGCGGGTTTCCGGGTTTTAGGCGGCGTGCAGGCGGGGTGCAAGGTCGCTGATGCGGCGGGCGATGTCAGTAAAGGCGCCCTCGAAGGCGTCCTCGGTGTTCAGCCGGAGCGGATCCGGAACGGACCAGTGGACCCCTCCCAGGTTGGGGATTTCCTCGTGGGCGTTGTCGCACACGGTCACGACGAAGTCTTCATCATGCGCCACCCCATCCAGCCGGCGCGGGGGAAGGTCCGCAAGAGCGACGCCATGGCGGCGGGCCACATCAATGGCGCCTGGGGCGATGCGGTCCGCGGGGTGCGTACCCGCCGAGGTCGAGGGGATTTCGCTGACCTGGTTCCAGAGTGCGGTGGCCAGCTGGGACCGGGCGCTGTTCCGGGTGCAGACGAAGAGGATGCGGCGGGCTCCGTGTTCGCGGCCGGGAGCCAGTCCTTCCAACGCTCCTGCGGCGAGCCGGATGTAGCTGCGGCGCTTATCCGCTTCAGAACGGTGGCGGGTGGTCAGGCCCGCGCCTTCCAGGGTGCGCAGGTGGTGGGACAGCAGGTTTGACGGCATCCCGAGTTCGGCCTGCAACTCCGTGGGGGAAAAGTCTCCCAGGGTCAGCAGGTCCACGATTCGCAGTCGCGCAGGATCCGCGAGGGCTGCATGCTTGGCGACCCGCACCCGGAAGATTTCAACTGGGTCAGTATTCATTGATTCAATTTTGACTGAGTAAATATCTTTGCGTCAAGCTGTTGGTATGACTTCTCAACAACCGCCGCTGTGGCGCCGCGCAGTCGCCGAACTGCTCGGCACCAGCCTGCTCGTGATGATCGTCGTCGGCTCCGGGATCGCCGCCCAGCAGCTTTCCCCCAATGACGTTGGCCTGCAGCTGCTCCAGAACAGCACGGCGACGGTGCTGGGTCTGACGGTCCTGATCCTGGTGCTCGGACCGGTGAGCGGCGCCCACTTCAATCCCGTGGTGTCCCTCGCCGACTGGATCCTGGGCCTGCGCAGCGGCTCCGGACTGACCCTGCCGGAGCTTGGCACGTACATCGTTGCGCAGACCGTGGGTGCAATCGGCGGCAGTGTGGTCGCGAACGCCATGTTTGAGGTGGGAACCTCCATCTCCGCGAAGGAGCGCGCAACCACGGGGCATCTGCTGGGGGAGGTCATCGCGACGGCCGGGCTCATCCTGCTGATCTTTGCCCTGGCGGCCACCAAGCGGGGCGTCCTCGCAGCTCCGGCAGTGGGCGCTTACATCGGAGCCGCGTACTGGTTCACGTCCTCGACCTCGTTCGCGAACCCGGCCGTGACAGTCGGCCGCATTTTCAGCGACACCTTTGCCGGCATCGCCCCGGCGTCCGTTCCCGGCTTCGTGATCGCCCAGCTGATCGGCGCGGCAGCAGGCCTTGGCCTCCTCAACATTCTGTTCCCCTTCGCCGGCCGCACGGCGGACGACGCCGTTCTGCCGCGCAGTTCCGAAACGGCCAGGCCATAGCGTTCGGCCGCACCCGGGGCGGGACGAGACGTGCGCCGCTCATACATTGATGATTGTCAATGTTGGGGCATAATGGGTACATGAAATCGTTGCCTGTACTTGAGCCGGCCACGGATGAAGCGTGCTGCGCTCCGGCGGGAATGCCTGGCCTCGGCGCTGAGGAGGCGAAGCAGAAAGCCGTGGTCTTCAAGGCGCTGGCCGATCCGAACCGGCTGCGGCTGCTTTCCATCGTCAAGGCCGAGGCCTCCGGTGAATCCTGCGTGTGCGACCTGACCGAACCCCTGGACCTGGGCCAGCCCACCGTCTCCCACCACCTGAAGATCCTGGTCGATGCAGGTCTGCTGCACCGCGAAAAGCGTGGCACGTGGGCCTATTACTCCCTGGTCCCCGGCGCCCTGGAACAGACGGCCGCACTCCTGGCCACCCTGTGACTGGGCCGGAACGCACCCTGGTCACGTGCAAACCTTGATTGAAAACCCCGCGCTTGTTGCACTTGTTTATGCGGCTCTCAGTAAATGCCAGCCCACAAATTGCCATGCCCAACGAGTCTGAGGAAACGGAGCCACCCGTGAGTTCCAAGAACGCCAAGCCGGAGAACATCACCACCGAGCAGCTGATCATCATCGGGTCCGGCCCTGCCGGCTACACCGCCGCAATTTACGCCGCCCGCGCCGGCCTGGAACCGCTGGTGCTGGCCGGGTCCGTTACCGCCGGCGGCGCCCTGATGAACACCACCGACGTCGAAAACTTCCCCGGCTTCCCGGAGGGCATCCAGGGGCCCGAGCTCATGGACGGCCTGCAGCAGCAGGCGGAACGTTTCGGCGCCAAGGTGGTGTTCGACGACGTCACGGAGGTGACGCTGGCCGGGCACCTTAAGCGCGTGGTCACCGGCGGCGGCGACGTGCACCAGGCCCCGGCCGTCATCCTCGCCACCGGCTCCGCGTACAAGGAACTCGGCCTGACCGAGGAGAAGAAGTTCAGCGGCCACGGCGTCTCCTGGTGCGCCACCTGCGACGGTTTCTTCTTCCGCGACCAGGACATCATCGTGGTGGGCGGCGGCGATTCCGCGATGGAGGAGGCCACCTTCCTGACCCGCTTCGGGAAGTCCGTGACCGTCGTCGTCCGCAAGGGCGAGCTCCGCGCCTCCCGGATCATGGCCCAGCGCGCCAAGGACAACCCCAAGATCAGTTTCGCGTGGAACTCGGCCGTCTCCGAGATCCACGGCAACGGCAAGGTCACCGGCGTCACGCTCAAGGACACCCGCACCGGCGACACCCGCCATCAGCCGGCCACCGGCATCTTCGTGGCCATCGGGCACGTGCCGCGCACCGAGCTGGTGGTGGGGCAGGTGGAGCTGGACGCCGAGGGCTACATCAAGGTTGATTCACCCACCACGTGCACCAACCTGTCCGGGGTGTTCGCGTGCGGCGACGCCGTGGACCACCGCTACCGCCAGGCCATCACCGCCGCGGGCACCGGCTGCGCCGCGGCCCTGGACGCCGAACGGTACCTCGCCGCGCTGGACGACGCCGACAGCATCGCCACGGCCCTGGTGGAGGAACCCACCCACGCCTAAGCCCCTCGCCCCCCAACCAACCTCGAAAGCGCGGGGTGCGGGACCGCCGTCGTCATGCTTGAAATCCCTTCCATTTCCAATCTATGCCCCGCACGGGGGCTTGCGGCAAGCCCCGGGTCGTGGCGCATACTCGCCGGAGGCCAGAAGCTAGGGAAGGGGAACAGCAGAATGAGTGTGACCGAGCATGCGGTGGTGATCGCCGGAGGTGGCCCGACAGGGCTGATGCTGGCGGCCGAGCTGGCGCTGGCGGGCGTCGCTGCCGTCATTGTCGAGCGGCGGACCAGCCAGGACCTCGCCGGCTCCCGCGCAGGGGGCCTGCACTCGCGCACCATCGAGGTCCTCGATCAGCGGGGGATTGCCGATCGGTTCCTCTCGGAGGGACAGGTGGCCCAGGTCGCGGGGTTCGCCTCCACCCGCCTGGACATCAGCGACTTTCCTACCCGCCACCCGTACGGGCTGGGGCTGTGGCAGAACCACATCGAGCGCATCCTCGCCGGCTGGGTCCGCGAGCTGGCGGTTCCGATCCACTACGGCCATGATGTGACCAGTTTCGCGCAGGACCGCGCCGGCGTCGACGTCGAGCTGTCCGACGGCAGGTCGCTGCGGGCGCAATATCTCGTCGGATGCGACGGCGGCCGCAGCCTGGTCCGCAAAGCGGCCGGCATCGATTTTCCCGGCTGGGATCCGACGACGAGCAGCCTGATCGCCCAGGTAGAGGCCGCCGAGGAGCCGGAATTGGGCATGCATCGCAACGCTTTTGGCGTCCATTCGTTCGGCAGGTTGGAGTACGAGATCCGCAACGGCGAGGTCATATACAAGGACGGGGGTCCGCTTGGGGTCATGGTGACCGAAGAGCACGTCGGGGCCACACGCGAACCCACCCTGCGCGACCTCAGCGAAGCGCTCGTCGCCGTATACGGCACCGATTACGGGATCCACAGCCCCATCTGGATCTCCAGGTTCACCGATATGTCGCGGCAGGCTGCCGCCTACCGCGACAGGCGTGTCTTCCTGGCAGGCGACGCCGCGCACGTACACTACCCGGTGGGCGGACAGGGCCTCAACACCGGCGTGCAGGACGCCGTGAATCTGGGATGGAAGCTCGCCCAGGTCATCAAGGAAACATCACCGGAGAGCCTCCTGGATACCTACCATGCGGAGCGCCACCCAGTTGCTGCCCGCGTGCTGCGCAACACCATGGCGCAGGTCGCGCTTGGGCGTCCGGATGACCGTGCCAAGGCCGCGGCCGAGACCGTCTCCGAGCTGCTCGGCATGGACGAGCCGCGCAAACGGTTCGCCGCGATGCAGTCCGGCCTGGACATCCACTACGATCTCGGCGAGGGGCACCCGCTGCTGGGACGCCGCATGCCCGATCTAGACGTCGTCACTGCCGGCGGTCCGCGACGGGTCTTCACCCTGCTGCACGATGCACGGCCGGTCCTGCTGAACTTCGGTGAGCCGGGCGGCTTCGGCCCCGCTCCGCGGCCCGACAGGGTCCAGTTGGTGGACGCGCAATACACCGGTACGTGGGAGCTTCCGGCACTCGGGGAGGTCGCTGCCCCCACAGCCGTGCTGGTCCGGCCCGACGGATACGTGGCCTGGGTGGGAGACCGGGCCGAGGCAGGGCTCGCCGACGCGGTGACCACCTGGTTCGGACCGCCTGCCGCGGCGTAGGGCACCGGCTTCAGTTACCCCGCGATGGAAGAATGCAGACGCGGCGCGGAGCCACCAATGACGAGGAGAGTTCCCCCGACGGAGGCAGAACCCCCGGCCCGGAGGACGGCAGGCATCGGTGCGGATCCGATACCGGCTCCGTTGTGCCGGCGGTGAATGAGCCCGTCCTCGACGTTTACACGTAGGGGTAACGGCCGGACCAGCGAAGCGGGGCGTGCGCCTGTCCGCGCCCAGGATAGGCTGCGCGGACAGGCGGCGACTGGTGTGACATCGACGGGGCTAGTGACCCGCGTGCGAGGCCTGGACCGTGCTGCCCTGGGCGGCGGCTGTGCTGTTTTGGATTCCGGTGGCGCTGGGTTCCGAACCGTCGGCGTTCAGCACGCGGTAGCGGGTGAGCATGCCGGCGCTGATGTGGTCGTTGACGTGGCAGTGGAAGAGCCAGGTTCCCACGTCGTCCGGCACCATATCCGCCACCACCATGCTGGCGGGCAGGAGGTTGACGACGTCGGTGCGCATCCCCAGCGCCGTCACGGTGTTGCCGTGCCAGTGCGGCGTGTGCAGGTCGACCTCGGTGCCCATGCCCATCAGGTACCAGCGCACGTGTTCGCCTTTGCGCATGGTCATCGACTCCAGCGGCTGGTTGCCGTAGACGTAGCCGTTGATGGAGTGCATCAGGTTGCTCTCGCCGAAGGCCTCGTCGTCGGCCTTGACCGTAGGAGGCTTGCCGGCGAACTTGTCGATGTTGCGCTGCAGGTAGGGGCTGGCGTTCTCGTTGCTGACCTTGAACTGGAGGAAGAACTCGCGGTCCACGTCGCTCGGGGTTCCGTCGTCGCGGGCGGCGCTGGCCTTGGTGATCACCATGGGGCCCACCAGGCCGGAGTAGTCGTCCGCCACCTCGTCGGTGTGGGAGTGGTACATCCACATCACGGAACTGCCGTCCATGGGTCCGGGTCCGGCGCGCTCGGGCACCTCGTAGCTGTAGGTGTAGGTGCTGCCGGGTGCCACGCCGTCGTCGCCTTTCGCGGCCCCGCCAGTGCCGTCGTTGTACGGCGCGCCTTCGCTGCTCTTGTCGTAGAACACGCCATGGACATGGACCGACGCCGGCCGGTCCAGGTTGTTCTTGAAGACCACCTTGATGGTGTCCCCGACGACGCCGCGGATCACCGGCCCCTGGAAACCCAGGTGCTCCTCGGCCGCGGTACGCGGCTTGAGGGTCTTGAACGACGAGTCGATGTACTCCTGGTACAGCGACTTGATGTAGGTGCTTCCGATCCGCTGCGGCCCCTGCTTCGTGAAGACCTGCGCGGCCTCGTCGAAGGGCTCACCCGTGATCTGGTTCTTGCCGGTGGGCGCGTAGTTCCACTCCACCTCGTTGGCCGCGATGTAGTACGTGCGGGTCCGCGGCACGTAGTTGCTGGCGGCATTGGCTTTCACGGCCGCTGTCCCGGAGCCGTAGAACCCTGGCGCCAGCACGGCCAGAATCGCCAGCACGATGATCATGAGACCCCACCAGGGCGAGACGGACAAGAAGCCCGCGCGCCCCTTCAAAACAAACTCATGGTTACCCATGGCGTTCCTCCCCTTGAACGTTGAATTTTGGCTGGCCGGATTTGGCCTCGCCCGAATGGGAGCACGCTAAGGCCGCCCAGTTGTGAATTCCTTGGGGAGCTCAGACGGGCGGGGCGGTCACCACCCGGGTGGGGCGCCTGCTGGAAGACCCGCAGGTTCTTCCAAGGCAAGTTCCCCGACAGCCTGCATCGGCACGGATGTCTTCTTCTCACCGGGCAGGTATCCGACGGGCACGGATTCCTCCTCTGTCCTGTAAACGCTCGATTAGGTGACCGTTGCACGCCAGGCCTTCCCGACCGCGCCAAGCGTTGTCTTCTAACCCGTCACGACATCTATGTTGCCTAAACGCCGTTCATCTCGGCGCGGTGAAAGAAGCAGAAGCATGCTCTTAGGAAACCACCTGGCGGACCCCCCAAATTGGTGGCCTGAGGCAACCTGTCTCGGATGGGTCCTTGGTTTCCTCAAGGCAGCCCTGCCAGAGTGACCCCATCCCCGAAGCGGACGGCCCGCGCACCGTCCCCTTGCGGGGCGGGACGGCCGGACCCGGTAGCATTCCTTCAGGTATCGCCGGATCCGGCCACCCAAACGGTCCATGCACTCCGGTTACAACAGCCCGACGGCGGAGGAATATGTAGGGCAGAGGAGACCTCATGCTGTTGATGCGAACGCTGCCCGCGGCTGCCATTGCCGCAGCCGTGTTGACCCTCGCCTCAGGAAGCTTCAACGGACCCCTGTCCGCGCCCGTGCAGGTGCAAGTGCCGGCACTGCACAGGGAACTGGCCGTGACCGCGGCCCCCAACAACGTCCAGGCCGCAGTCCTCCGGGGATGGGGCCCGGTGAAGGCAGGTGACGAGTTTTCCTACACCGGGGCACCCAATCCCCGGAAATGGAAGGTTTACGACGGCGCCGGCCACGCGGGCAAAGGTATTCGCAGCCCGAAGGCGTGGAATGTGGCCAACGGCGTGGCCACCGTCAGCGGGAACGCCTACGGCGCGACGGGCGGGATGGCGGCAAAGTTCGCCCAGCAAAAATACGGCCGATGGGAAACCCGGATGAGAACCAGCGTGCGGGACCCGAAATACCACCCCGTGCTGCTCCTGTGGCCCAACGGCAACAGCTCCCCAAACTGTGCGGAGGTCGATTACGGCGAATCCCTCACCGACACCACCCTGATCAAGTTCGCCCTGCACTACGCGTGTGCCGGACTGCAGAGCTATCAGACCCGGGCTGAACGGAAAATCGACACCACCCAATGGCACAACTACGCCGTGCAGTGGACCTCGACCAGTATCACCGGATACATTGACGGCGCCCTATGGTTCACGGACACCAACCGGGCACACCTGCCGCCGGTCGGAATGCACCAAACCCTCCAACTCGACTGGTTCCCGACCGGAAAGCCCACCAAGCCAAGTTGGATGCAGGTCGACTGGGTCCGCGTATACAAATGACACCGAGTGGCAAAGCCGGGTCTTGTCTTGGCCGGTAGGTTCGGTGGATTAGTTGGGCGGAGATGAGTTGAATAAGCTGTCCGGGCAGCGGCTCAGGCAGCCAGCTGCGCTCCCGTGCTCGGAACCGGACCGTAGTAAGTGCCCGTCACGGAGCACTGCCCGGAGGACGTTCACTCGGCCCTGGGCCAGGGACGGCAGCGCTTGAATGTGGGCTTGCCATCGCCGCGTTTGCGGTCGTCATAGCCACGTGAGGCGACGCAGCTTTTCACCACCGAGAGCGCGGAGATAGAAGTCCTGCAGCAGACGACGCCAGCGAACCGGTTCGTGGTTTCGAAGACGATCGGGTCTCCGCCGGTGGCGCCTAGGAATTCGGCGGTCAGGACCGGTCCGAAGCCAGGCTTGGACGAGGCCGGTAATAGCGGACCACCGGATCCCCCATCCCGTTGGACGTCCAGTCCGGCGCGGTCGCATGTGCCGGCTCCGCACGGTGGACATCCTGCTAATTACGCCTCGCCCGGTAGCCGCGACCCCAGAACGGCCCCGGCAAACCCCTGAGGCAACCACCGGATTTGTGCAGAGGGAGCGGACTTCAGCGCGGTCGAAGAATCCGATGCCCGACTCGCGCCGGATGAAATCAACGTCCGGCCCCGAGCCGTACTCGGCTTGGTCAGTGCAGCTGAGCGGTTCGCCTTACACGAGGCGGCCGCAGCGACCCCTACCCGGGGTGTCCATACCCGTTGCCCGTTGCCCCAAGGGGGCAACGGGTATCCTCTGGACCCGCCGCACGAGGCGGACCCTTGCATCGGAGACCTCTGTAAATCCTGGCGGTTTGTGCATTCATCTGCCGAAACACCACCGGTGCCGGTTGCGGGATCCGGCGCCGGCTCCGGCGATTTCTGGTTGGTATCAGCCGCATCACCTTGGACTCCAGAAATCCACACATTGGTACAAGGCGCGTGGCCTAAGGTGGGGCTGGCCGCCCCGAAATTGCCCCCTTGGCCTTCGGGCCGGTTGCTCAAAGCCGGTCAATCACCGTGCATTCTTCCGGCCCACATTTCAGTCCGCCGGCATATTTTGCTGGCCGGGCGGGTACGGCGCTAGTAACGTGGAGCATTCGCACGCCTAGGGCAACGGGGAGTGGAAATCGTGGGCAATGACGGAGCAGTCAACGGCAGGGCAATCAACGGCACGGCGGTAAATGACGGAACCGTGCCTGCCGGCTGGACTGCGGGGGCGGTGGAACTCATCCTGGTCCGGCACGGCGAGAGCCAGGGCAATGTGGCCGCCACGGCCGCCCAGGATTCCCGAGCGGACGTGATCGATGTCCCCGCCCGCGATGCCGACGTCGAGCTGTCCTCCACAGGGCGCGAACAGGTCCAGGCCCTGGGCCGGGCGCTGGCGGACGTCCCCGAAGACCTGCGTCCCGACGTCGTGATTTCCTCGCCCTACATGCGCGCCTACCAGACGGCCGAAATCGCCGTCGGCACGGCGAGCTGGCCCGTTGCCGTCCGCACCGACGAGCGGCTCCGCGACCGCGAACTGGGCATTCTGGACATGCTGACCCGCCTCGGCGTGGAGAACCGGCTGCCGGAAGAAGCAGAACGACGGCGGTGGCTGGGTAAGTTCTACTACCGCCCGCCGGGCGGGGAATCCTGGGCGGACGTGGCGCTGCGGCTGCGGTCCGTGCTCGGCGAACTGAACGCGCTGGGCAGCGGCCACCGCGTGATGCTGGTCTGCCACGATGCCGTGGTGCTGCTGTTCCGCTACGTCCTGGAAGGCATGTCCGAGCACGAACTCCTGGACCTCGCGGCGAGCACCACTGTCCTCAACGCGTCCGTCACCCGGTACGTGCGGCCGGACGGCGTGGGCCCGTGGACGCTGGAGAGCTTCAACGTGGCCGAGCACCTCACGCAGCAGGGCGTCGAGGTGACCGAGCACGCGGGGGATGCCAGTGTCCACCCGCGCTGAGTCCGCTTCGCCCGGCCAGAGCACGCCGGCACAGATCACGCCGGCACAGATCACGCCGGCGCTGCTCCGCGGTTGGCCGCTCCCCTCCGCTGGCGCGGACAAGTATTCCCGCGGCGCGGTGCTGGTGATCGGCGGGGCCAGGCGCACTCCGGGTGCGGCATTGCTGGCGGGAACGGCGGTGCTCCGGGCGGGAGCGGGCCGGCTCACCCTGGCCGTGGCGGAGTCCGTGGCGGTGCAGCTGGCCGTTACGCTGCCCGAGGCCGGAGTGGTCGGGCTGCCCGAATCCGCCGGCGGGTCGGTGGGTGCGTCCGGGCTGAAGGCCGTGGCTGAGGACCTGGAGTCGGCGGACGCGGTGCTGATCGGGCCTGGCCTGGACGACATCGACGAGACCGAGGCGCTGCTGCGCGAACTCCTTCGGCGGGAAGCGGAGCGGGACGCGGGGCCTCGCTCGGGACGCGGCTCAGGTGGCGGCAAGGGCGGCCATGCCACGGTGATCCTCGACGCCTATGCGCTGGGCTGCCTCCCCCAGCTGCTGGACGAGCTGGAACCGTGGGCGGGGCGCCTGATCCTCACACCGAACCCCAACGAAGCCGGGATCCTGCTGGGGCGGGACACCGACAACCTTGCCGCCGACGTCGTCGAAATAGCGGAGAAGTACCGTGCCGTGGTGAGCTGCCAGGGCGTGATCGCGCGTCCCCCGGGCGGGGATGCGCCCGAAGGTGCGGACCGCTGGGAGATCACCACCGGATACGGCGGCCTCGGAACGTCAGGAAGCGGCGACATCCTGGCCGGGACCATCGCCGGGCTCCGGGCCCGGGGCACCACCGACGCGCAGGCCGCCTGCTGGGGCAGCCACCTTCATGCCGCCGCGGCGGACCGGCTCGCGAGCAGGTTGGGCAGCGTCGGCTTCCTGGCACGGGAACTGGCCGATGAGCTGCCGCCGCTCATGATGGAACTGAATACCTAGGAGTTTCCCGGAGGGCACGGCACCGGGCGGGTCGAGGCCCATCGCCTCACGGATCACTTCACGGAACGATCACTTCACGGAGCCGAGAATCGAGCGCAGGGATGCTGCGGCCTTTTGCGCCGCCGCCTTGGGCTCGGCTCTGCCGGTCGTGACGTCGCCGACTGCCTTGGCGATGGGCAGTTCCGTCAGCGCGGCGCCGGCAAGATCGCCTTGGCCCTGGATGATGCCCCAGTGCCTGACCTCTTCGGCACCCTGCAGCAGCACGGCAAGCACGTCCTGCGAGTAGAACTTGCCCAGCGGTTCCTGTTTGCCGATCCCCACCGGCATGGTCTTCCACGCGTCGGTGAATTCAGCAGGCTTGCCGGGGCTGCCGGCACGGACCGGAAGGCGCTCCTCCGGGACGATCGCGAGCCAGTCAGCGTACCCGTCGCTCATGACGTATTCCACGAACCGGCGGGCGGGATCCGCGTCCGAGTCTTTGGTGATGGTCCAGGACGTGATCTCGCCGAACTGGGCCGGCTGCTTGCCACTTGGACCGAGGATGCCGGCCACCACTCCGGTGTTCCTGGCCAGGAAGCCGGGATCTGACGTGCACTCCGGGCAACTGGGTTTGGCGTCGGTGCGGAGTCCCGCCAATTCGTCCAGCATCATCGTGGGCCAGACGGCCATCGCTGCCTTGCCGGAGAAGTACGCGGTCCGGACCGTGTCAATGTCCTGGAGCCCGGGCCCGGAGTAGTTCTTCAGTATGTCGCGGTAGAACGCGAGCGCAGCCACGCATTGTGGACTCTCGAATGTGATGCCGTTCTTGGCGTTGACCATTTCGCAGCCGTTTCCCTGCGCGATGTGCTCGAAGGACTGCTGGGTGAATGCCTGGCCGGGTTTGTTGGCTGCGACGAAGCCCGCCATTTGGGGGGTGTCAAGCTTCTTTGCGGCCGCCATGATGTCTGCGTACGTCTTGGGTGCCGCCAGCCCCGCCTGGGCGAACAGGTCCTTCCGGTAGTACAGGAGGTGCTGCCAGGAGGAATCGGGAACGGACAGCTGCTTGCCGCCTTCCCTGGTCAGTTCCAGCGCACGCGGGGACCACGTGTGCTCGCCCAGGGCGAGGATGACGCTGGCATTGAGATCGGCATTCACCAGGCCGCTGGCGGCCAGGGTCCGGACCTGGCCCAGCGAAATGGAACCGATCACGTCAGGGAGGTCGCCCGAGGCCGCCGATGAGGCCACCATCTGCTTGAACCGGTGTGCGGGTATTCCCACAAGGTCCACGGTCACGCCCGTGGCGGCGGTGAAGCGTTCGACGATTGCACGGGACTTGGCCATGCGGTCCGGAAGCGTTTCCGTGGTCCAGACGGTGATGACGTGAGGTTCATTCTCACCGGGGTTAGGCTGCCGCCCCTCGTTTGGCGTACAACCCACCATCAAGGCTGCCACCAGCGAAATTGCAGAAGCGAATCCGGCCTTGGCCCGGCGCCTCGTCCCATTCACTTGGTTGCTCCTGCCTGGACGTGCCCGCAGAACAGGTGCAGCAAAGTCGACTATCTGTGACCTCTCTGCAGCCCGGAGACCTGCCTCCAGCGTATCCAAATTAGCGAAGAGTGTCAGTAGTAGGACGCGATCAGCCGCAGACGCGGGTGACATCGGCGAGAGGGCTGGGCATAGGGACGGCCCCCGGCCCTATGGCCGGCGGGCCGTCCTGGCGGGAGGCTTCCGGACATTGCTGCCGATGCGCTATCAAGCGCGGTGGCGTGCTCCCGGGCTAACCGCCCCATGTGGCAGCCAACTTGAAAGTTCGGAACCTCCCGTTCCATACCAGCTGATCTATGCCCGCTGGTATAAATTTTTTATAGCACCGGAATGAACTGTTCGCAAGCATTTTTTCCGGGATTGCCGGCGCCCCGGCGGCCGGCGCCGGCCCTGGATTTCCGGGCTTCAGCAAGGGGCCGGCGGCTCTTGTTTGCCGGGCGGGCCGGGGTTATTTTAAGCGTGGGATTGACCTCAAAAAGTCGGGGCAAAGACGCCCAAATAATAGGAGCCCGTCGATGTCGACCATCTCCAACGCGCACCTCCCAGGCGGGGCGCACCGCCCGTCCGGTGATCGTTTATGGTGCCCCGAATGCCGGACGGACGAACATCTGATCGTCGAATCCATTGAGGCCTTGCATCCGCCGCAAGAAGGCCTGGTGGATGTGTCCTACACGTGCGTTGAATGCGACTTCTTCTATGCCCACCCGGCAAACGTCCACGACGTCGCCGCCGTCCTGAACCGCCACGGCCAGGTGATCGGCGTCCTGCAGTTCGGCGGTGAATACTTCCACTGCGCAACCCCGATGGTCTCCGTGAGCTCCGGAACCAGCAGCATCTACGGCCATGAGCTGGCCCGGCACCACACCATTCACGATGTCCATCTACCCACACGGCTGCTGCGCTGCGGCTGCGGGTTCCAGATGGAAGTGCCGGACTGATCCGGCCAACAACAAAGGAGAGGGCAAAATGGCTACTACCCATCACACGGCTGGTGCAAGGTCCCGCATGCAGCTGGCGTCCCAGGCTGTCGGGGCAGTATTCCTGCTCGTTGGCATCCTTGGTTTCATCCCCGGAATAACCACCAACTACGGTTCGCTGGGCTTGGCCGGGCATTTGTCCGAAGCAATGCTTCTGGGCGTCTTCCAGGTTTCCATCCTGCACAACATCGTCCACATGCTCTTCGGCGTGGCCGGCATCCTCATGGGCCGCACTGCTGGGCAGGCAAAGAACTTCCTCCTGTACGGCGGAATCGTCTACTTGGTCCTGTGGATTTACGGCTTGCTGATCGGCCACGAGACGGCGGCCAACTTTGTCCCGGTCAACACCGCGGACAACTGGCTCCATTTCCTGTTGGGCGTCGGCATGATCGCTGCGGCGCTGCTTCTGTCCCGCCAAAGCTCCACCGTGCGCGGACCAGTGACCGGGCACTGAACGTTTGCCCTTTTGCCGGGGTGCCGCCCGGGGCTATCCTGATGCCGTCGGTTCAGCGAACCGCCCACGGTCCGGCCGGCACCTCAGCCCCTGACAAGGGGCGTTGAAGCGCGAAGCCGGGGAGTGGCAGACGATGACCGCATATCAGCACCCAGCAGGACTAACTGCTACTGCAGCTCCCCGCGTGGTGCCCCTCAAAAAAGGCAACATGGTGGTCAAGTGGATCACCTCCACCGACCACAAGACCATCGGGTACATGTACCTGATCGCCTCGTTTATCTTCTTCCTCCTCGGCGGCGTGATGGCACTGCTCATCCGCGCCGAACTGTTCGAACCCGGCATGCAGATCCTGGTGACGAAGGAACAGTACAACCAGCTGTTCACCATGCACGGCACGGTCATGCTACTCATGTTCGCCACCCCGCTGTTCGCCGGGTTCGCCAACGTCATCATGCCCCTGCAGATCGGTGCCCCCGACGTCGCCTTCCCGCGGCTGAATGCACTGGCCTTCTGGCTCTTCCTCTTCGGGTCGACCATCGCGATGTCCGGCTTCATCACCCCGCAGGGCGCGGCATCGTTCGGCTGGTTCGCCTACGCTCCGCTGCACAACACCACCTTCACCCCGGGTGTGGGCGGTGACCTGTGGGTCTTTGGGCTGGCGCTCTCCGGTTTCGGCACCATCCTGGGCGCGGTCAACTTCATCACCACCATCATCTGCATGCGCGCCCCGGGCATGACCATGTGGCGCGTGCCCATCTTCAGCTGGAACACGCTGGTCACGGCGGTCCTGGTCATCATGGCCTTCCCGCCGCTGGCCGCCGCCCTGTTCGCCGTCGGGGCCGACCGCCGCTTCGGCGCCCACATCTACGATCCGGAGAACGGCGGGGCCGTGCTCTGGCAGCACCTGTTCTGGTTCTTCGGCCACCCCGAGGTCTACATCATCGCGCTGCCGTTCTTCGGCATCGTCTCGGAAATTTTCCCGGTCTTCAGCCGCAAGCCGATCTTCGGGTACAAGGGCCTGGTCTACGCGACGATCGCCATCGCCGCGCTGTCCGTGACCGTGTGGGCGCACCACATGTACGTCACCGGCTCGGTGCTGCTGCCGTTCTTCGCATTCATGACCATGCTCATCGCGGTGCCCACGGGCGTGAAGTTCTTCAACTGGATCGGCACCATGTGGGGCGGCTCGCTGACGTTCGAGACCCCCATGCTGTGGAGCCTGGGCTTCCTGGTCACGTTCCTCTTCGGCGGCCTGACCGGCATCATCCTGTCCTCCCCGCCGCTGGACTTCCACGTCTCCGATTCCTACTTCGTGGTGGCGCACTTCCACTACGTGGTGTTCGGCACCGTGGTGTTCGCGATGTTCGCCGGCTTCTACTTCTGGTGGCCGAAGTGGACGGGCAAGATGCTCAACGAGCGCCTCGGCAAAATCCACTTCTGGATGCTGTTCCTCGGCTTCCACGGCACGTTCCTGATCCAGCACTGGCTCGGCGTTGAAGGCATGCCGCGCCGCTACGCGGACTACATGCCGCAGGACAACTTCACGTGGATGAACCAGTTCTCCAGCTTCGGCTCGTACCTGCTGGGGGCGTCCATGATCCCGTTCTTCTGGAACGTCTTCATCACCTCCCGCCGCGCCGAGCGGGTTGAAGTGGATGATCCCTGGGGCTTCGGTGCGTCGCTGGAGTGGGCAACGTCCTGCCCGCCGCCACGCCACAACTTCACGTCCCTGCCGCGCATCCGCTCGGAGCGCCCGGCCTTGGACCTGCACCACCCGGAGCTGCGGGTGCGCGAACACGAGACGACGCACTCCCCGGCCGCCGAGGTTCTCGGCGCGGCGGACATCGGCTCACGCGACGTGAAGAACCCGAATCCGGAAAAATGACGACGGCGGCCGGCGCGATAAAGCCTCGACGCTGAGACTCCCGCGCGCAGACCATGCCACACGATAAATATCCCGGACACGGCCCCAGGGCTTACTTCCTGCAAGGCCTGCGTCCTGGAAAAGGTTTCGTTCTGGAGGGCTGACTTTCCGGCTGAGTTGCCCGCCGCCGAGTAACGGCGGCCCGGGCAAACAGCGACAGCCGGCGTATCAAGCAGCCGCGGCTGCCGGAACCCTGCCCGCAATGGTTCGAGCACCGGCGTCTGACGGTGCCAGAACGCGGACGTTGCATTCGGACTGCGACGGGTCGATGGACCGCGGCAGGTGGTGCGTTTCGGAGCATTCCCGGAGCTGTTCAAGAGCGGACGGCTCGACGCGCGCGTGGGAGACGTCCACAACGAGCTGGAGGCCCTGCCGGAGGTGGTTGGCGCGCTTCATGACGACGTAAAGGGCCTGGATGCTTTGGGCGGTTACATGTCCCTGGGCGGCGACCTGAGCTTCGCCGCAATCGAGGTCCACCCGGACTAAAACCTTGAGCTTGTGGTTCAAGAAAACTACTCCCCTCATGCACGGCCGCGACGCTGCGACCGACAACCACCCTAACCCGCATGTGACGCAGATAACAGACGAAGACCGAATATTGCGTCACGTTCCTGATTGCGGCTTCCCGCGGCGCGGCTTGGGTATTGCCGCAAACACGGCAACGCGGGGGCACGGATGAGCCTAGATCCTGCGGATCCAGCGGTACGTGCCCCCGCGTTGTGGACTGCGGGTGGACGGGTTCTTAGCTGCGGGTCGGGTCCGGGCGCAGCGGAGCCGGCCCCGGGTCCGGCACCGGCAGCGGGCCCGGCGGCTCAGGGGCGGGGAAAGGGCTTGGCGGCGCGGGTCGCGAAGGATCCGGCGGAATGGGATCGGGGCCAGGTTCCGGCGGGAACGGGTCGGGTTCGTGCACTGGCGGAATGGTCATGGCTCCCCCTCGGCTGCAGGATTGGTTCCGGTTTGCGGACGCGAGTTCAGGATACGCCCGGGCCGGGAACGGGGACAGGCTCCGGCGGGACGTTGGTTGGCCACATTCGCGTCTCTCCCCCGGTAGCGAACGGCCGCCCAAATGTCAGTGCGGCTCTATATATTGAGGGAATGACCCAGACTCCGCTGCAGCACACCGCAACCACCCCCGCCGCTGCCGTCCCCCTCCCGCCCGTTGCCAAGAAGGTGCCCGCCGAGCGCACCCACCACGGCGACACGTTCGTGGACAACTACGAGTGGCTCCGGGACAAGGAATCCGAGGAGGTCGTGGCGCACCTGAAGGCCGAGAACGCCTACCAGGAGGCCGTCACCGCGCACCAGGGACCCCTGCGCGAAGCCATCTTCCAGGAGATCAAGGGCCGCACCCAGGAAACGGACTTGTCCGTTCCCCACCGCAAGGACGGCTGGTGGTATTTCAGCCGCTCGGCGGAGGGCAAGGAATACGGAATTCACTGCCGCGTCCGCGCCCAGGACACCGGCAACCCGGTGGCCGACTGGACTCCCCCCGCAGTGGAGGCCGGCGTCGAAATCCCCGGCGAAGAAATCCTGCTGGACGGCAACGTGGAAGCTGAAGGCATGCCGTTCTTCTCGGTGGGCGGCACCGCCGTGACGGTGGACGGGAACCTGTACGCGTACGCCGTGGACAACTCCGGGGACGAACGCTTCACCCTGCGCATCAAGGACCTCCGCACCGGCGAGCTGCAGCCGGACGTCATTGAGAACGTCTTCTACGGGGTCTCCTTCTCCCCCGACGGCACCCGGATCTTCTACACCGTGGTGGATGACTCCTGGCGGCCGTACCAGGTCAAGTCGCACGTGCTGGGCACGCCGGTCACCGACGATGCGGTGATCTACCAGGAGGACGACGTCGCCATGTGGCTGGGCTTTGAGCTCTCCTCCGACCGGCGTCACCTCGTGCTGGGCATCGGCTGCTCGGAGTACAGCGAAACGCGGCTGCTGCGCTTCGACGATCCCGAGGGCAGCCTGACCACCGTCATCTCCCGCGACGAACGGGTCCTGTACGAGGCCGAGCCCTTCCTGCTCGACGGCCAGGAGCGCATCGTTATCACGCACAACCGGAACGCCGTGAACTCGATGGTCTCGCTGCTTGACCCGGCCGAGCTCGCCAAGCCGCTGGCGGAGCAGCACTGGGCCACCGTCGTCGAGCATTCCGATGACGTCCGCGTCAACGGTGCCGGCGTCACGTCCACCCACCTGGTGGTTTCGATCCGCAAGGACACCATCGAGCGGGTCCAGGTGATGTCCCTGGCCGGGCTGGGCACACCCGCCCAGGAACCGCCCGTGGAACCGGCGTTCGACGAGGAACTGTACACGTCGGGCGTGGGCGGATCGGACTACGAAGCCCCCGTGATCCGGGTGGGCTACACGTCCTACTTCACGCCGTCCCGCGTCTACGACTTCGTGCTCCCCACCGCGGAGCAGCCGGCCGGCGAGCTGCTGCTCCGGAAGGAAAGCCCGGTCCTGGGCGGCTACGACTCCACCGATTACGTCGCAACCCGCGAATGGGCCGAGGCCGCGGACGGCACCAAGGTCCCGCTCTCGGTGCTGCGCCACAAGTCCGTTCCCCGGGACTCCACCGCGGCCGGGCTGGTCTACGGTTACGGCTCGTACGAGCTGAGCATGGACCCGGGCTTCGGCGTTGCCCGGCTCTCGCTGCTGGACCGCGGGATCGTGTTCATCATTGCGCACATCCGCGGCGGCGGCGAACTGGGCCGGCACTGGTACGAGGACGGCAAGAAGCTCACCAAGAAGAACACCTTCACGGACTTCATCGCGGCCACTGACTGGCTGGCCGCGTCGGGCTGGGCGGCCCCGGACCGGATCGCGGCCATCGGCGGATCCGCGGGCGGCCTGCTCATGGGCGCCGTGGCCAACCTCGCGCCGGAGAAGTACGCGGCCGTCCTGGCGCAGGTGCCCTTTGTGGACGCCCTGAACACCATCCTGGATCCGGAGCTCCCCCTGTCCGCACTGGAGTGGGAAGAATGGGGCAACCCCATCACCGACCCCGAGGTCTACCAGTACATGAAGTCGTACACGCCCTACGAGAACGTCCGCGAGGTGGCCTACCCCAAGATCGCGGCGGTGACGTCCTTCAATGACACCCGCGTCCTATACGTCGAACCGGCCAAGTGGGTGCAGGTCCTGCGGTCCAAGACCACGGGAACCGAGCCGATCGTCATGAAGATCGAGATGGACGGCGGACACGGCGGGGCCTCCGGCCGGTATGTGCAGTGGCACGAACGGGCCTGGGACTACGCCTTCATTGCCGATTCCCTCGGCGCCACGGAACTGCTGCCGGGTGCCGGGTTGAAGTAGGGCCCGCCCGCGCTGGCCTATGGAAACGGTTGCTCCGCGGCCCTTTTGAGCGCTCAGAAGGGCATCTGCGGAGCAAACGGCGCATACAGATCGTAATCATGCTTACTATTGACTCGCATACGGGCATCTTCGGTGCACCTGTCCGCTGGGGGCAGGGAATCCGGTGCCGGAACTGGAGCATGGCGTGAGCAATGAACAGGAATTGACCCCGCTTTCCGACGACGAACTGATGGCGCATGGGGGCACGGCCCTGCCGGACAAGGAAGTCGCCTCCGTACTTGACCTCAACGCAGACCTCGATCTGGGTATCAGCGCCGCCGCGCCCATCGACCTCGCCGTTGCGGCAAATGCCAACGTTGCCGCCCCGATCGACGCCGCGGCGTCCGCCAACATCCTCTCCTTCGGCTCGGAATCGCAGGCCCTTGCCGACCAGGGCGTCATCATCGACCAGGGAATCACCGCCGATGCCACGGCCGATTCCACCCAGGACAGCACCATCACCCAGGGCAGCGGCACGGCGGACGGCGGAACTGTCGACGGCGGGACTCCCGCGTCAACGGACGGCGGCGCGGTGGACGGTGGCCAGGTACCCGGCGGAACCATTCCGGGCGGCACTGTTCCGGACGTCGGAGCCCTGCCCGTGGACCCCTCCACAGCCCTCGACGGTGACCTCCTGAACGTCAACGTCGACCTCACCGCCGACGCCGACATCGCCGCCCCGATCAACGGCGCCGTGGCGGCCAACGCCAACGTGGCCGCGCCGATCGACGCCGCCGTAGCCGCCAACATCGGATCCATCGACAGCGACGCGGTCGCGGTGGCACAGCAGGACGCCATCATCACGCAGAACATCGACGGCGAAGCCACCGCCTCCGCCGACCAGCAGTCCGATCTCCAGCAGTAGTCCCGAATGAACACTGCGCCCGGCGGGCCGTCCAGCATGGACGGCCCGCCGGCTTCCCCCACGCCTGCAGCCATCCCGACGGCGGCTTCCGCCCCGGGTGGACCGTCAGCGCCAGGCGCCCCGGCCGCCGTCGCCACCGGGCAGCGCGAGGTGCCTTCCCGCGCCGACGGCATCCAGCTGATCGGCGAAGCCAAGGGCTCCGGCTACCGCGAGCCCCCGTCCCTGGTGCGCCGTGCAGACGGCCAGACCATCCAGCTCACCCGGCTGCTGTTCCTCGTCCTGGAGGCAGTTGACGGCATACGGGGCATCGATGAAATCGCGGACCTGGCCGGCTCGCGTTTCGGCCGACTCGTCAGCGGCGACAACGTCCGGACGCTCATCGAGAGCCAACTTTTGCCGCTCGGGTTGCTGCAGCTCGCCGACGGCTCCCAGCCCGAGGTACGGAAATCCGATCCCCTGCTGGGCATGCGATTCCGCTACACCGTCACGGATCCGGAGCGCACGCGCAGGCTGACGGCCCCGTTCGCGGCGCTCTTCCATCCGCTCATCGTGGCTGCCGTCATCGCTGCGTTCCTGGCCTCCTGCTGGTGGGTCCTGATGGTCAAGGGGCTGGCGTCGGCCACGCACGCTGCCTTCGCCAATCCGTGGCTGCTGCTGTTGATCTTCGCTGTCACGATCCTGTCCGCAGGCTTCCACGAATTTGGCCATGCCGCGGCCGCGCGCCGGGGAGGAGCGAGTCCGGGCGCGATGGGCGCAGGCCTCTACCTGGTCTGGCCGGCGTTCTACACGGATGTCACCGATTCCTACCGTCTGGGCAGGGGCGGCCGCCTGCGGACCGACGTCGGCGGCCTGTACTTCAATGCAATCGTTGCCGTGGCCATCATGGGCATCTGGTGGGCCACCGGCTTCGATGCGCTGCTGCTGGTTGTGCTCACGCAGATACTGCAGATGGTCCGCCAGCTCATCCCCCTGGTCCGCTTCGACGGGTACCACATCCTGGCCGATGCCACGGGCGTGCCGGACCTGTTCCAACGGATCAGACCCACACTGCTGGGGCTGCTCCCGTGGCGGTGGCGCAGCCCCGAGCCCGAAGCGCAGGCCCTGAAACCCTGGGCCCGCGCCGTCATCACCGTCTGGGTCCTGGTGACCGTTCCGCTGCTCCTGATCAGCATGGTGCTTATGGTGATCTCGCTCCCGCGGCTGCTGGGCACGGCCTGGGCAAGCCTCCAGCACCAGCAGGCCCTGCTGTCCGGCAGCTTCTCGAATGGAGACTTCGCGGACGCAGCGGTACGGGTCCTGGCCATCGCCGTCGTCGCTCTTCCCATCCTGGGCACTGCCTACATGCTGTTCCGCCTGGCGCGGCAACTGGGCGTGTGGCTATGGGCGAAAACCAAGGGGAAGCGGCTGCAGCGCGGAACCGCCATGGCCGCCATCGCCGCGGTTGCCGCCGGGCTGGCCTGGGCCTGGTGGCCCGCGGGGGACAACTATCGCCCCGTGCAGCCCTACGAACGTGGCACGCTCTTCGATGCCACCTCCGCGATCTATCCCGCCCTGTCCGGCGGAGACGGAGCCCTGCGCGAAGGCCGGGCAGGCCAGACAGTTGCACTGTGGCCGGACGGCGCGCCGCTGCCCACCCGGGACAGGCCGCAGCTCAGCCTGGTCCTCGTCCCGCGGGGAGGGACAGCGCCGGCTCCGGCCCGGGGGGACCAGCCGAATCAGGGTGCGGACACCACCCGCGAAGCCGCGCCTCCGCCGTCGTGGGTCTTTCCTTTCGACCGGCCCGCGGGTCCGGAGGAGGACGGCAACCAGGCACTCGCGGTGAACACTACCGACGGCTCGGTGACCTACGACGTCGCCTTCGCGCTGGTGTGGGCCGGCGGCGGGCCCGTGGATACGCGCAACGAGGCCTACGCCTTCGCGAACTGCGCGGACTGCGCGGCGGTTGCTGTCGGTTTCCAGGTGGTGCTGATCTTGGGCCAGGCGGATGTGGTGGTCCCCGAGAATCTCTCCGCAGCAGCGAACTACAACTGCGTGCGGTGCCTGACCTATGCCCTGGCCAGCCAGCTTGTGCTGACCCTGGACGGACCCCTCAGCGAGGACGGGATGGCCCGGCTCAGCAGCCTGTGGCAGGAAATTGCGGAGTTCGGGCGCGGGTTGCAGGACGTTCCCCTCTCCGAAATCCAGGGGCGGCTGAACGCCTACAAGGAGCAGCTCATGGAGCTCATCCGGAACGACCCCAGCGCTTCCAAGGCCGCCGCGCCCGGCAGTGACCCGACACCCGGTTCGACGGCTACGCCCGGGTCTGGCTCCGGGTCTACGCCCGGGCCTGGCTCCGGTGGGTCGGAACCCGGCGCTCCGACGCAGGGCGCGACGCCGGCTCCTGCACCGTCGAACGTACCGGCAGGCCCGGGCGCGACTGCTCCCGCCGGCACGGTCCCCGGGAACACGGCTCCTGCGCCGGCTCCTAGCCCGTCAGCCACCACGGATCCGACGCCGCCCGCGACGGATCCGGCGTCCGATCCAGCGGCAGGCGCGGAGGCGGCCACTCCCAGCCAGGCCGCAGCCGCACCTTAGCCCACGCACGAGCCCACCAACCCACGCCCCGGCCGAGCCCATCGCGGCCGCGATTCACCAAAAATGGCCGCCTGAAGGGTCTCCCAGGCGGCCATTTTTGGCGAACCGGCGGAGCTCCCGGCGTAATGCCGCGGCTCAGGGACCCCAAAACAACCCAAAGCCCGGTGTTCCGCGCGGAATCGGGCCCGGCACAGCGCATGACGGCATATATTTGAACGATGCTCTCGGCGCTGAAGAAATACCTGCTGATCCCCAAACTGGTGAGGCTGTCCTCTGCGGCGCCCAGGGATCCGCGGCAAGCCTGGGACCAGTTCTGGGGCAACGTCCGCGCCACCGGTGCGGGCGGCGACGTGCTGTGGGACACCGGCGACGACCACGAAATGCTGGGCTACGTGGAACAGCTGAAGCGGCAGCTGAACCCGGACCTGCCGATTGTCGACGTCGGCTGCGGCAACGGCACGTTCAGCCGCCGGCTTGCCGCGCACTTCCCGCATGTACTGGGCGTGGACGTCTCCCCCAACGCCGTTGCCCGCGCGCACTCCGAATCTGCCGGGCTGGAGCGGGTGTCATACCTGGCGGCCGACATGACCGCTCCCGGGGCGTGGCGCGCGGTGGCCGATGCCCTTGCCGCCGCCGGGGTGGCCGGAGAAGCGAACATCTTCATCCGTGGTGTCCTGCATGTGCTCAAGCGCCCGGCGCAGGCTGCCCTCGCCGAGCAGCTCCTCCCCCTGGTGGGCAAACGCGGGCGGGTGTTCCTGGCCGAGACGGACTTCCGGGGCAACGCCGTCGAGTACGTGAGCCATCTTGGGGCCACGCTTCATTCCATCCCCGCTCCACTGGAAAAGGCGATCCGCGGCCTGCCCATGCCCGGCCGCTTCGGGCCGGCTCAGCGCAGGCGGGCGTTTCCGGAGCTGCGCTGGGACGTGGTGGAGGACGGGCGTGCCGTCATCGAAACCCGCCCGCTGACATCCCCTAACCAGTCCGAGCAAATCCCGGGCTACTTCTCAGTGCTCCAGGCCCGCTGACCGGTGGAGGAAAAACCGCCCCGAGCTTAGTGGTCCCTCAACCAGAGGAGGGCTTCGCGCTCCGACGTGAAGAATTTCGTGGGACACGGCACCTTGTTGATGCCCAGGAAAAAGTTGGCAATGACTCGGTCCACGGGTGAAGAACCGAGTAGCGCGATCCTCGATGCCTGGCACGGCCTGCCGAACACTGCCCTCGCGGCACGGCTCACGTCTGCGGTGGTTGCCATGTCCACGAGCATGGGATGGCGGCTCTCCCCGCAGAGGATATTGACCCGCTCCATGGCGGCTTCGGCGTCCTCCTCTGTAAGGCTCGCTCCCCGGGCCCAGGTCAGCCGCAGGAGCCCCTCGGGGTCCAGCTCCAATTCAAACAGGGCGTTCCGGCCGCTGGCATCGGCATCCACAATCAAGACCTCCGCGGTGGCTATTGAGACAACTATCAAGCTACAGGCCTCCGCGTTCGCGGCCAATGCGGTCCACGTGCTGATAATGTGAGTCGAAAATCACGGTAGCCGCAAGGGCTCGCGCACAACAGGGGGCACAGTGGTCCAGGCTTCGCCGGAACATCTTTCCGCGCCGCGCGACGCAATCGTCGCCATACCCGAGGCGGAACGGCTGCATGCTACCGCTTCCGTCCTCACCGGAGCGGGCTACACTGTGCGCACCGCTTCCGACACCGGAGCCCTCGCCGCCGAGCTGGAACGCAACCACGCCGCCGTCGTGCTTTTGGATACGGCACTGGCCGACGGGTACACGTGGGAGGGCACACCGGTGCTCCTCATCGTGGACCTCGCCGGAGACTTTGACCTGGCGCGGCTCGAGCCGTGGGGCATCGCCGACTACGTCTCCCGCGGAGCCGACGGGGAGGAACTGGCCCACCGCGTCGAAACACTGATCGGCCGGTCCCGGGAACGCCGCCGGATCCGCGCCCAGGCGGAGTTCCTGCGCGAGAGCCTCCGCAACGTTTCCGCCGCCATCCGCAGCACCAACAGTCCCCAGCAGATGGCCGGGCACCTCGTCCGGGGCTTCTTGGAGTCGCTGGGCACGGACCAAGTCTGGTTCACCACGTTCCAGGACACCCGCGTGCCCCGGATCACCGCCCAGTGGTGCAAGCCCGGGCTGCCCCCGCTGCCCGACACTTTGGGTTCCTATGAGGACGCGGCCCGCGAACTGGCGACGTCGCTCTGGGCAGACGCCGAGGTCCTGGCCGTCTCGGACCACCAGACCGATCAGGGATCTCCGCTGGCCGACGGCCTGCAGACCTGGTGCGGGCTGTCCTCCGTCCGGTCATCGATCGCGGTTCCCGTGGGCGACGGCGACTCCGCGCTGGGCATCATCTGGATCACGCAGCTGGACGCGCCGCGCGAATGGACCCGGGCCGAGATCGCCCTGATCCAGCACGTGGCGGGAAACCTCGCCCACAGCCTCATCCAGGGCCACCTGATCAGCGCCCAGGTGCAGGTGCTGCAGCAGCTGCGGGAACTGGACAAGGCCAAGACTGACTTCCTGGCCACCGTCAACCACGAGCTCCGGACTCCGCTGACGTCCATTACCGCCTATCTGGACATGATCCGTGACGGCGCCGGCGGCCCCGTGCCTCCGGGCATCGAGTCCATGATGGAGGTCATCTCGCGGAACTCGGACCGGCTCCGGCGCCTCATCGAGGACATGCTCACGGTGTCGCAGCAGGACGGCTCCGGAAACCTGAACCTCAAGCAGGTGGAGCTGGGCCAGGTGCTGCGGATCGTGGTGGCGGCCCTGCGCCCGCTGGCCGAATCGCGGAACGTCACCATCACCGGCGCCGATTCCCACGAGGACGTCAAGATCCAGGCCGACGAAGCCCAGCTCGAGCAGGTCTTCACCAACATCGTGGCGAACGCCATCAAATTCACGCCCGACGGCGGCGGCATCAGTATCAGCTTCATGCCCGAGACCGCGGGCCAGTCCGCCGTCGTCAGCGTCGCCGACACCGGCGTGGGCATTCCCGAACAGGAAATCTCCCAGGTCTTCACGCGGTTCTACCGGGCCTCCAACGCCTCCTCGGCGGCCGTGCCGGGCAGCGGGCTGGGGCTGGCGATCGCCCACGACATCGTGCAACGCCACGGCGGCTCGCTGGACCTGACCTCCACCCTGGGCTCGGGGACCACCGTTTCCGTCCACCTGCCGCTGACCGGACCGTAGCGCAGCAGCGTGGACTCAGCGGCGCCTACAGCAACCACCCGCCAAGAGCCGACATATGGAAACTGCCCCGGACCGATGGGTCCAGGGCAGTCCAAATTGTCGCGTTTGAGACCACGAACTTTAGTGAGGCCACCAGCCGATCTGCGAGTAGCTGACCGTTTCTGTCGAGGAGGACGAGGTGACGTCCTTGTCCTTAGCGGCGTTCGCAGGAGCAGCGAATCCGGCAACAGCCAGGATGCCGGTCATGAGGAGTGTTGCGGCTACTTTCTTCATCCGCTGTTCCTTTCGTTGTGATGTGAATTACTCATTACGGCGACAGTATACGTTCTTAATCTCAAGTTTTAGTCAAGTCAATTGCTGTCATTTCCGAAGAATTTCACCGGGGCCCACGGCAGGGGCGATATCGGCTGTAACAAGCGCCATTCCGCGGGGGAACGTCGGCGTTCTGCGCCCCGGCATGGATAATTGTGAGCATGTCTATGCCGCGCGACTTGTCACCCTTCGTGATTGCAGAATTGGCTGCCCGCGAAAGCTGGAAGCGGCGGGACTACAGTGCCGGTTTTACCCAGGCCGGGGAAGCCGCCGACATGGCCAGGGAGGTCGGCGATGACCTGAGCTGGTGGAAGATGGTGCTGCTCCAGGCAGAATGCCTCCGTGACCAGGGATCCGTTCAGGAATGCGTCGATCTGGCCCGCCAACTCACCGAGCATGAGGTGGCTGGCTCCGCGCCGGACCTTGGAGCCCGTGCCCAGATCCTGCTGGCGGTTTCCCTGCAGGGTGTGGGAAGGCTGCCTGAGGCCGTGCAGGCGGCGGCCGCCGCAGCCCGCCTCGTGGCCGGCGACTTCGAAAACGTCTACCTGCACCTCCAGGCCCAGCAGGCCCTCATCGCGGCCCTCGCTGAAAGCGGCAGGCTTGAGGAAGCATGGCGGGAGTGCCTGGACCTCGAATCACTACTCACTGACCATGTGGACGAGGACACCGCCGGCAAGGCCTACTGGGTGATGGGCAACGTTGCGTTCCTGAGCGACCGGGTCAACGAGGGCAGCCACTACCACGACCTCGCGGCAGGCCAGCTGTCACCGTCCAAGGATGTGGACCTTTGGGCACGCTTCAACCGGGGCTCCGCGGAAATGCGCCTGCACGCCCAGCTCGGCAACGCCGCGACCCTCCGCTGCATCGAGCGGGCCGAGCTGGCCACGGAAGTTGTGGGCGGCAGCGAACGCGACATGCTGGAAATGTCCCTGGTCCGCGCCCACTGGTACTACCTCACCGGCGACATGGATTCGGCGATCAACCTGCTGGAACCGCTCCGCAGCAAGTTCTCCGTCCTCGCAACGCAGACCGCCGCCGAGGCCTCCTTCATCCTTGGCAAGGCCCTCATGGCACAAGGGTCCAGCACCAATTCCATGCAGATATTGGAAGAGGCGGCTACGCTGTTCGATACGGCGGCTGCGCCGGAGCGGAGCGCAACGGTGCGGACGTTCTTGGCCTCGGCCGAGAACCACCAGCAGTTTCTCCAAGGGGGGTAAGTGTCAGAGACAACAGTGGCTCCAGGCCCTGCGCCGGACCTGCCCCTGCCGCCGGCCGGTGGAGGACTGCCCGCACCTGCCGTGACTCTTACGGTGCTGCCAGACCTGGCCGTGAAAGCCGTGCTGCCACGCGGCGCGGACCTGGACGCAACCGGCGCCGCCCAGTTGAGCGAGCAGCTCGGTGAGCTGGCCGGAGGCCGCCGGGTCGCCGTCGTACTTGAACTGACCGGCGTGGCGTCCGTGAGCCGCACCGCGCGGGCCGCCTACGCGGCCATTCCCTCGGTGTCCGCCTGGGCGTTTGTTGGCCAAAGCCCCGTGGACAGGCTGCTCGCGCATTTCCTCCTGGGCGGGGAGTTCAGCCTGGTCCCGGCGCAGTACTTCACGTCGGACGCCGAAGCGCTTGACTGGTTGAGACGCCTGGACAATGTTCACTGACGGCGATCCGCGGCTGGGGCGGCTACTCGACGGCATTGTCCGGCTCGCCTCCGGGGAGCTCCATTCGCGCATCGAAATTTCCGACGCCCGGGATGAGCTGGACGCCGTCATCATGGGCACCAACCTGCTCGCCGAAGACCTCCAGATCATCTACCAGGAACTGGAGGACCGGGTTGAATCCCGCACCCAAATGCTCAACGCGGCGCACCTGGAGCTGCAACAAATGGCCCTCACCGATACCCTGACGGGCCTTTTCAACCGTTCCGCGCTGGTCAGCGCCCTGAAGGCCGCCCAGGCGGAAGCGGCCGACGGCGGGCTGCCGCCGGCGCTGCTGCTGCTGGACCTTGACGCCTTCAAGAGCATCAACGATTCCTTGGGCCATTCCATGGGCGACCAGGTGCTGGCCGCGGTGGGAAGGCGGATCCAGTCCTGCGTGCGCGACACCGACATGGTGGCCCGGCTGGGCGGCGACGAATTCGCCATCCTGCTCCCCGCCACCAAGCCGGCCAAGGCCGCGGCGGTGGGGAACCGGATACTGGATGCCCTCAACGGAACCCTCGATGTGGACGGCAAGACCATCCGCTGCGGAGCCAGCCTGGGGCTGCGCATTGCGGACCCCGGCGAGACCTCCGAGGAACTGCTCATGGAGGCCGACATCGCCATGTACGCCTCCAAGGCTGACGGCCGCAACAAGCTGCGGGTGTTCGAAGCGGCCATGCTGCACGCCCGGCAGCTCCGCAACCAGCTGGTGGGAGAACTCCGCGAGGCCATTTCCGGATCACAGCTGGTGCTGTTCTACCAGCCGATCATTGAGCTGGCCACCGGCAGGATCGAGGGCGTCGAGGCCCTGGTGCGCTGGCAGCATCCCACCCGCGGGCTGATCATGCCGGACGAATTCATCCCCATCGCCGAGGAAACCGGCCTCATTTCCGAGCTGGGCAAGTGGGTCCTCAAGGCCTCCGTGGAGCAGCTCCGGCGTTGGCGGACGGACCCGGAGACCAAGAAGCACGACTTCACCATGCGGATCAATATCTCCGCCGCGGACCTGCAGCGCCTCGAGTTCATCGAGGACGTCCGCGACGCCCTCAGCTCCGCGGACCTGGAACCCGCGCTGCTGGTCCTGGAGCTGACCGAGAGCGCCATCATCCAAGGCAACGAGCTTGACCGGTACACACTGGCGAGCCTGCGGAAGCTCGGGGTGGGCCTGGAGATTGACGACTTCGGCACCGGGTATTCCTCCATCAGCTACCTGAGGCGACTCCCGGTGGACCGGGTCAAGGTGGACCGCACCCTGCTCACTGCACTGGGCAGCGACCCCGCCCAGCCGGCCCTGATTGCGGCCATCCACCAGCTCATCCGGGCCTGCTCGCTTGAGGCCGTGTGGGAAGGCGTGGAGACCGCGGAACAGGCCGAACACCTCCGAAGCACAGGCTGTGTCAGCGGGCAGGGCTATTACTTCAGCCGGCCCCTGCCCGAAGCCGAATTCACGGCGCGCCTGATCCGGCAGGACGTCTGGCCCGGCTGATCCGCGCCGGCCCCGTCAGGTAACCAAGCCAGCCCGCCACTCCTCGGCGAGCAAAGCGTAGATCAGCTCCGTGGACCACGCCCCCTTGTAGCGCCAGTTCTCCACGAGCGTGGCCTCCAGCCGCATGCCCACCCGCTCGCAGATCCTGGCCGATCCGGTGTTGAGCGAATCCAGCTTGGCATCGATCCGGTGGAAGCCCAGTTGACCGAAGCCGAGGTCCAGCAACGCCCGCGCAGCCTCGGTGGCGTACCCCTTGCCGCGCGCCTCGGGCGCCATGATCCAGCCGATCTCGGCCTGCCCGTCGCCCGGCAGCCACTTGAGCACCACCTCGCCGAGCAGCCCGGGATTGTCCGTGGCTTCAACGGCCAGGCAGATCCAGTCGCCCTCCTTCTCGAAGGCGAAATTGGCGTACCTGCCCACGGTTTCCATGGACTGCGTGTAGGTCTTGGCCTCCCTCAGCAGGAAGCGCGCCGTTTCCGGAAGCGACTGGTAGGCATGGAACGCGTCCAGGTCCGAGGCCTCGAACCGGCGCAGCCGCAGGCGCTCGGTGTGGATGGGCAGGGCGATGTCGGGCATGGTTCGAGGGTACGCCGCCGGCCGTCCGCCGATCACCAAAAACGGCCGCCCGGCGTGCCCTTCAGGCGGCCGTTTTTGGCGATTCGGTGCCGTTCCGAACGCGTTTGGGACAGGCTAACCTCCGACGACGGCGGCCGTCGCCTCTGCGATGGCACGTTCCTCGTCCGTGGGGACCACGAGCACCGGGATGGCGGACGACGCGGAGGAAATCACCCGGGGTTCCTTGGACCGCTCAGCATTCAGGCCGGCGTCGAGCTCGATGCCCAGGGCACGCAGCCGCTCCCCCACCAGCGCACGGAACTGGTGGGAGTTCTCGCCGATCCCCGCCGTGAACACCAGGGCCTTCGCTCCGCCCACCGCCACATGGTAGCCGCCGATGTACTTGGCCAGCCGGTAGGACGCGACGGCGAGCGCGGTGGCCGCCCGGGCGTCGCCGGCTTCGGAAGCCTCCACCACCGAGCGCATGTCGTTGTTGCCGGCCAGGCCCTTGAGCCCGGATTCGCGGTTCAGCATGGTGTCCAGGTCCTCCGCGTTCCACCCGACGCGGGCCAGGAACACGAGGATGGACGGATCAAGATCGCCGGAGCGGGTGCCCATGACCAGGCCCTCCAGCGGCGTAAAGCCCATGGAGGTGTCCACGGACTTGCCGCCCCGGATCGCCGTGACCGAGGCGCCGTTCCCCAGATGGGCGATCACGCCGTCGAACTCGTCCGCAGGAAGATCCAGCAGCGCCGCGGCCCGGTGCGTGACGTATTCGTGCGAGGTGCCGTGGAAGCCGTAGCGGCGAATCCCGTGGTTGGTGTAGAGCTCATCCGGCACGGCATAGCGCCAAGCGTGCTCGGGCAGCGTGCGGTGGAAGGCGGTGTCGAACACGGCGACCTGCGGCATGTCCGGCCATTTCTTGGCGATGGCCCGGATGCCCAGCACGTTGGCGGGGTTGTGGAGCGGAGCCAGCGGATTGAGCCGCTCGATGGCGCGGGTGATCTCGTTGTTGATCAGCACGGGCTCGCCGAACCGCTCGCCGCCGTGGACCACGCGGTGCCCCACGGCATCCAGCTCCCGGTCACCCAGCACCTCGTGGATCGCGGCATCCACCTGCTCGAGGGCTTCGGCATGGTCCGCCGGGCCCACCACCTCGCCGTCGCCCTGGCCGCCGTTGGACATGCCGATCCTCTCGATCAGCCCGTCGGTGAGGATGCTGCCGGCCGCGACGTCACGCACCTGGTACTTGAGCGAGGACGAGCCGGAGTTGATGACGAGCACGAGCATGGGGCCTCCTAAGCCTTGGCTTCTGCGGACGGGACGGTTGTTGCTGCGGGTTCCGGCGCGGCGGCCTGCTGCGGGGCGGTCTGCTGTTCCGGGGAGGGCGGCTGCGCGGACTGGGCCTGCACGGCGGTGATGGCCACCGTGTTCACGATGTCCTCCACCGTGCAGCCGCGGGACAGGTCGTTGACCGGCTTGCGGAGCCCCTGCAGGATGGGTCCGACGGCCACCGCCCCGGAGGTCTGCTGCACCGCCTTGTACGTGTTGTTGCCGGTGTTCAGGTCCGGGAAGATGAACACGGTAGCCTGGCCGGCCACGGACGAGCCGGGCATCTTGGACGCGGCGATGGAGGCGTCCACGGCGGCGTCGTACTGGATGGGACCCTCTACGGGCAGCCCCGGCCGGCGGTTCTTCACCAGCTGCGTGGCCAACCGCACCTTCTCCACGGCCTCGCCCGAGCCGGAACCGCCGCTGGAGTAGGACAGCATGGCCACCCGGGACTCCACGCCGAACTGGGCCGCGGTTTCCGCCGAGGCGAGCGCGATGTCCGCCAGCTGTTCCTCGTTGGGGTCGGGGTTCACGGCGCAGTCGCCGTAGACCAGCACACGGTCCGGCATGAGCATGAAGAACACCGACGATACGATCTTCACGCCCTCGCGGGTCTTCACGAACTCCAGCGCCGGGCGGATGGTGTGGGCCGTGGTGTGCGCGGCGCCGGACACCATGCCGTCCACCACACCAAGCTGGACCATCATGGTGCCGAAGTAGCTGCCGTCCAGCATGACTTCCAGGGCCCGGGCCAGGTCCACTCCCTTGTGCGCCCGCAGCTCCGCGTACTTCTCCGCGAAACCTTGGCGCAGATCCGAGGTGGCAGGATCCACGATGTTGATGCCGGACAGGTCGATGCCCCGGCTGGCGGCGAGCTCCCTGACGTCGGTTTCGCGGCCCAGCAGCGTGAGGTCGCAGACGTCGCGGCGGTACAGGATCTCGGCGGCGCGAAGGATCCGGACGTCCGTGCCCTCCGGAAGCACGATGTGGCGGCGCTGGGACCGGGCCCGCTCGATGAGGTCGTGCAGGAACCGCAGCGGGGTCATGCGCTCGGCCCGGGGCAGGTGCAGGCGTTCCAGGATCTCAGCCTCGTCCACCCGCCGCGACCACAAGCCAAGCGCGGAGGCCACCTTGCGGCGGTGCCCGCTCCAAATCTCGCTGCGGACCTCGGCAACCCGGCGGGCCGTGGTGTAGGTGTCGTCGGTCGTGTCGAAGACCGGGAACGGGGCGGATGCCAGCAGCGGGTAGATGTTGGCATCCGGGGCCAGGCCGCCGGTGAGGATCAGCGCTGACGGCACGGGGAACTCCGGGGAGAACGACGACGCCAGGCACGCCACCATCACGTCCGCCCGGTCCCCCGGCACGATCACCAGCGCGCCGTCGTCGAGCACGTTCAGGAAGTTGCCCACATTCATGGCTGCCACTTTGACGTCCCGGACGTCGCGCTCCATGTCCGCGCGGCCGGCAATCTGGCGGATGCCCAGGGCGGCGGCCACCTCGCCCGTGGTGGGCCGGGCAATGTCGTCGAGCTCCGGGAAGATGTACACCGGACGGCCGGAGGCACCGGGCTTCACGGCTGCAGCGATCGCGTCCGCGTCCTGCGGATCGGCGCGGTTCACCATGATGGCCAGCAGCGTGCACTTCTCCGCCGCCAGCTCCTTCCGTGCGACGTCGACGGCGGCGGCCGTCTCCGCGACGCTGCGCCCCTTCGCGCCCACCACCGCCACCACGGGGGCGGCCAGGTTGTTGGCGAGGCGGGCGTTGAGGTCGAATTCGACGGCGGCCTCCTGACCCGTAAGGTCCGTCCCTTCCACGATGATCACATCGCAGTGCCGGCCCATCTCGGCGAAGATCTCCACGCAGCGGGCGTCGATGTCCTCGCGCTTGCCCTCTGCGAGCAGGCCGCGGACCTCCGTGAAGGTCAGGCCGCCGCGACAGCGCTGGTCCTCGAGGTCGAAGCGGGATTTCATCAGCGCCACCATGGGGTCCGCCCCGGCGTCGTCCCCGTGGACTACGGGTTTGAAGAAGCCGATGCGGTCCGCGTGCCGGTGGAGCGTGTCCGCGAGGCCCAGCGCTATGAGCGACTTGCCCGAACCCGGCGTGGTCGCACTGACATATATACCTTTGGCCATGATCAGTCCTCTGGTTGGAAGTCCTGCGCGGAGCGTGCAGCGGCGATGTGTCCCTTAGAGACATACCCCTCGGCGGTTCCGCCCAAGCACCGGAGCCGCGCTTCTCCATACTTTCACTTGTTCGCCGACTTTCGGGAGCAGACAATGGTGTTGATTCCCACGTCAGCGGCTCAGCGCTCCACGGGCACGTGGCGGGCCAGCGCCTCGAGACCCATCCCTAACCGGCGATTCCGACCGACGGCACTGCTGATGAACTCTCCCGAGTCCCCTGCAACTTCGCCTGCCACGTCCGCGTCCCTCATCAAACGGCATCCCGTGGCCGCCTTCGTGGCCATTGCCATCACGCTCTCCTGGGCCGCCCAGATAGGTTCCATCCTGCTGATCGGGAACATTCTGCCCGGGATCCTTGCCGAATTGCTGATCCTGCTGGGAACGGCCGTCCTTGTCACCGGCTCCGCGAGCGGACGGCCCGCCGTGCGTGAGCTCTTTCGCCGGGCGTTCCGCTGGCGAGTGGCACCGGGCTGGTATGTGGCGGCGCTGCTGGCCGTTCCCGCACTCAACATGGTTATTGCCGCGGCCACCGTAACCTTCCACCCGCCTGCCGAGGGCTGGGCTCCGCTGCTGGGCAGTTATCTGCTGAACACCGTGGTCACGGGCGCCCTCATGGGCCTGGCGTACCTGGGGACGGGCCACAGCCTGCTGATCGTGGGGCTGTTGCACGGGTCCTTCAACGCCTCCGCGGAGGCAAAGCTGGACGTGTTCGACGGCGGCCGGCAGCAGATTGCCGCGGTGATCGTGCTGCTCGGCGGCGTCGCGGCGGCGCGCATCCTCCGGAGTCCCCGCCGCGCCGGCCAGCAACCCCTCCCCGACCTGCGCGAACGAACACATCAGCACCCCGCGGAGGCGGCCGGGACGAGCCCTGCGGAGGAGACCGGCCATGGCTCACCACCTGCCGGCTGACGGCCACGGCCGCGTGCCGCCGCGCCAGCCACCTCAGCGGCCCAGCCGCGCCGCGCGCCGCGCCCGGCGGGCCCCGCCTGACTGGTCGCTCTGGCGGAGGTGGCGCAACCCGCGCGCGTGGACGGCCCGGCAGAAGCTCTCGCTGTTCTTCGGGCTGGCCTTTGCCATTTCGTGGTGGGTGTGGCCGCTGACACTGCTCAATCCGGACAGCTCGCCCATGGTCCCCTTCGGGCCCGCGCTGGCGGCGCTCGTGGTGGCATCCCTGTCCGGCGGCAAGGAGGGCCTGCTCCGGCTGGTGCGGCAGCTCTCCCGCTGGCGCGTCCCTGTCCGCTGGTATGTGGTGACACTCGCGTTGCCGTGCCTGATGGTCCTGGCTTCGGCCGCCCTCACGGTTGCCGGCGGCGCCCCCGCACCGGGACTGGGCCCGAACCCAGGCTGGTTCATGCTGATCGGCACGTTCGCCTCGACCCTGGTGATCGTGGGCCTGTTCGAGGAGCTCGGCTGGCGCGGCTACGCCCTGCCCCTGCTCCAGCAGAACCACACCGCGCTCGCCGCCTCCCTTCTCCTCGGCGTCGTGTGGGCGCTGTGGCACCTGCCGGAGCTCGTGTCGGACCCCACCGGACAGCGGCCGCCGGTTCCGTTCCTGCTCATGGTGATCGCCCAATCCGTGCTGCTGGCCTGGATCTACAACAGCACGAGTTCCACGCGAAGCGCCCTGGATCCCGTCACCGGGGAGCATCCCTGGCCCGGGGCCGGAAGCGTGCCACTTTGCATGCTGTTCCATGCCTCGTTCAACACCTCCGGAGCCCTTCTTTTCCCGGCGCTGGCCGGCCCGCATTACCTCACGCTGTGGTGGACCCTGGCCCTGCTCCACGTACTGGCCGCGCTCGTGGCCATTGCCTACGCGGGACCCTTCAGACTGGCACGCACCCTTGACACGAAGGCCCCCGATGGGATTACCTAATGAACATTCGGTAAATAAAGCTGGAGGCAATGACGCGTGGCTGAAACGACAATTCCCGGTATGACCCATCCCATCCTCGAGAACGACTATGCCTCGGAGTGGATGGGGATCGAGGTCCTTGCCCTCGGCGACGGCCACGCGACCATCCGCATGACCCTGCGGCAGGAGATGCTCAACGGCTTCGGCATGGCCCACGGCGGAATGATCTTCGCCTTCGCTGACTCCGCCTTCGCCCTCGCCTGCAACCCGGCCACCCCGGGCCCAGGCACCACCGGCACCGGCACCGGCAGCAACGGCAGCGGCACCGGCACCGGCACCGGCACCGGCACCGGCACGGACAGCATCACTGTTGCCTCCGGCGTCGACATCAATTTCCTCAAGCCGGCCTTCCAGGGCCAGGTGATTACCGCCGTCGCCGACCGCCGCTCGAGCGCTGGCCGCAGCGGCCTGTACGACATCCAAATCTTCGCCGCCGACCCCGGCACCCAACTGCCGGGCGAGCTCATAGCCGAGTTCCGCGGGCGCAGCCGCACCATCCCCAAGAAGTAGGAACCCATCATGACCCTCCACGCCACTGAACCCAACGCCGCTTCCGCCACGGCCGCGCACGCCACCGACGCCGTGCTGGACCCCGAAGAGACCATGTCCCGGGACGAGATCGAAGCGCTCCAGCTCAGCCGCTTGCAGCACACCGTGGCCTACGCCTACGACCGCGTGCCGCTGTACAAGCGCAAGTTCGACGACGCCGGCATCCACCCCACGGACCTCCGCGAACTGTCCGACCTCGGCAACTTCCCCTTCACCACCAAGGACGATCTCCGCCAGGAGTACCCGTTCGGAATGTTCGCCGTGCCGCAGAGCGAAATAGCCCGCGTGCACGCCAGCTCGGGCACCACGGGCCGGCCCACCGTCGTCGGCTACACCACGAAGGACCTGGCGGACTGGGCCAAACTCGTGGCCCGCTGCCTCCGCGCCTCGGGTGTCCGGCCCGGCATGAAGGTCCACAACGCCTACGGCTACGGCCTCTTCACCGGCGGACTCGGCGCGCATGCCGGCGCCGAAGCCCTGGGCTGCACTGTCATTCCGATGTCCGGCGGGCAGACCGAACGCCAGATCCAGCTCATCCAGGACTTCGAGCCGGACGTCATCCTGGCCACACCCACCTACCTGCTCACCATCGCCGACGCCATGGCGCACATGGGCATCGACCCCACGTCCACGTCGCTGAAGTACGCCGTGCTCGGCGCCGAACCGTGGACCCAGGAAATGCGGCACGAGCTTGAAGTCACCATGAACATCAAGGCCTGCGACATCTACGGCCTGTCCGAGGTGATGGGCCCGGGCGTGGCCGGCGAATGCGTGGAGACGCAGGACGGCAGCCACATCTGGGAGGACCACTTCCGGCCGGAAATCATCGATCCGTTCAACCCAGCTCCCGGCAAGGAGAACGTCCTGGGCGACGGCGAGCACGGCGAACTCGTGTTCACCTCGCTCACCAAGGAAGCCCTGCCGATCATCCGGTATCGCACCAAGGACCTCACCCGCCTGCTCCCCGGCACGGCGCGTCCGGCCCACCGCCGGATGGGCCGCATCACCGGCCGCAGCGACGACATGATCATCCTCCGCGGCGTGAACCTGTTCCCGTCGCAGATCGAGGAAATCGCCCTGCGCATCCCCGAGCTCAGCCCACACTTCCAGCTCGAACTCACGCGCCCCGAAGGCCAGCGGATGGACCAGCTGACGGTGAAGATCGAGCGCCGCGACAACGTCACCGCCGAGGCAAGTTCGACGGCGGCGCGCGCCCTGCGCGAGCAGATCAAGATCCACGTGGGTTCTTCGTGCACGGTGGACGTGGTGGATCCGGGCTCGCTTGAGCGTTCCAACGGCAAGCTGCGCCGCATTTACGACCTGCGGCCGAAGGCCTAAGTCCGTGCCGCGCGCGGCCGTCCGTGGCTGGCCCCGGCCGGCCACGGACGTGTCCGCGCCGGACGTCCCCGCGCAGGCTGGCAGAACGTGCCTGCGCGCGTTGACCGAACGTTCATGAGAAAATAGCCGGTATGCCCAGCACAGCAGCCAATACAGCAGCACCAACGAAGCGCGGCCGCCCCGGATACGACCAGCAATCCGTGCTGCTGATCGCCGTCGACGTCTTTAACCGCCACGGCTACGATGCCACATCCATGGGCATCCTCGCCGAGAACCTGGGCATCTCGAAGTCCGCGATATACCACCACGTGCCGTCCAAGGGCGACCTCCTGAAGCTCGCCCTGGACCACGCGCTGGGCGGCCTCGAAGCCATCCTGGAGCAGCCGGGCGCCACGTCCGGTGCCGCCGACGCGCGCCTGGAGTTCGTGCTGCGCCAGACCATCGCCGTCCTGGTGGAGCGGCTGCCGTTCGTCACGCTGCTGCTGCGGCTGCGCGGCAACACGGACATCGAGCGCACGGCCATGGAACGCCGCCGTGCCTTCGACCACAAGGTGGCTGGACTGATTTCCGCTGCCCGGGACGAAGGGTCGCTCCGGCAGGACATCGACCCCCGCACCGTCACCCGCCTGCTGTTCGGCACCATCAACTCGATCGTCGAGTGGTACAAGCCCGGCGGCTCGCTCTCCCCGGAAAAGCTCGCCGACGACGTCATCACCATCGCGTTCGACGGCCTCCACGCCAAGGCCTGACGCCGCGCCACGAATTGGCCGTTGACGCCGGCTCGCTGCCGCGCCCACGCTAATTCCATGGCCACCAAAGTATCCGAACTCCTGCTCGGCGCGTTTCCGGACCTCCGCTACGAACCCACCGCCAAAAGGGTCCGGGCAGGCCTCGACGGAAGTCCCGTCGTCGACACCCAAAGAGCCCTCCTCGTGTGGGAGCCGAAACGGGTCACCCCGGTGTACGCCGTCCCGGAGGAGGACCTCCTGGCCAGACTCGAGCCCACCGCCCACAACGGAAACGGCGACGGCCGGGGCACGGACGAGCTGCCCATCCGGCTCACGGCCGACGGCCCGCCCGCGTTCGATCCGCGGACCGGCTTCCGGCGGCACACCACCCCGGGCGAGGAACTGGACGTCCTGGCCGCGGCCTTCGCCGCGCCGCACGCGGCGTTCCGCCCGGATGACCCCGATCTGGACGGCTACGTGATCCTGGACTTCGGCGCATTCCACTGGCTGGAGGACCACGAGGAAATCATCGGCCACCCCCGCGATCCGTTCCACCGTGTGGATATCCGCTCCACGCTGCGGCGCGTGGCGGTCATGCTCGACGGCGTGATGCTGGCCGACACCGTTGGGGCCCAGCTGCTGTACGAAACGCTGCTCCCGGTCCGCTACTACATCCCGCCCGCAGACGTCCGGCTGGACCTGCTGGAGGCCACCAAGCACCGCACCGTTTGCCCCTACAAGGGCGAGGCGAGGTACTGGAGCTTCCCGGAATCGGCCCGGGGCAAGAACATCGCATGGGCTTACGATTCCCGGTACGTGGATGCTCAGCAGATCCACGGCCTGGTCTGTTTCTTCAACGAGCGCGCCGACATTTTGGTGGACGGCGAGCCGCAGGGGCACCCGGTCACGCCCTGGTCATAAGAACCGAACCCTCCCCCACGGCGTGGGGAAGGGTTCGGGTGAGGGATGCCGGAGGTCCGGATCAGAGCTGGTATTCAGCCTGCGTGCCGAGCCTCTCGTGGACGCACAGAATGTTGTTCTCTGTGTCCATGAACCAGGCGCACTTTTCGGCGTCGGTTGTACAAATGTGGTTCTCGGTCTTGAGATCCGGGCGGTCATAGTCCTGGAACCGGACGCCCCTGGACTCCATGTCCTGGACGGTCCGCTCGATGTCGCTGACCTCGAAACTCAACGTGGTGTGCTCAGAGTGCCTGCCGTCCCTGACAGGCATGAGCTGCAGCATGGGTCCGCCTTCGCTGCCGAACAATTCGCTTCCGTCGTCTGCCACGCCACGGTGAGGGAGTCCAAGTGTTTCCGCGTAAAAACGACGGGCGCGCTCTTTGTCATCCACGGGCAGGACAGTTGTGGCTGTGTTTAGTACTAGGGTCATGTCGCCACCTCCTACGGAGCACATTTTACGCCCGGCGGCCCGCGAAAGATCAGCCCAAATTTGTTCCCTGGGCACCGTTCAAGCACCCCCGCCCGCCGCCCAACTAAGTAGCAGCAGAAGCCGTTTTCAGGGCTCAGAACGACGCGTGCTGCGACCTAGTTGGGGGAATCGGTTGGCTTACTTCTCCACGAGGGTCAGGACGTCGTAGGTGGCCACGATCTCGTCGTTCTGGTTGGTCAGCACGGCGTCCCAGGCCACCTCGCCGTACTCGTCGGTTTCGCGCGGCGTGATCTTCTTGGCCGTGAGCGTGACCCGGATGGAGTCACCTGCCGCCACCGGCGTGATGAAGCGCAGGTTCTCCAGGCCGTAGTTGGCCAGGACGGGGCCCGGGGCCGGCTCCACGAAGAGCCCCGCGGCCCAGCTCAGCAGCAGGTAGCCGTGCGCCACGATGCCAGGGAAGAACGGGTTGGCTTCCGCGGCTTCCTGGTTGGTGTGGGCGTAGAACGTGTCGCCCGTGGAGTTGGCGAACGCCGTGATGTCCTCCAGCGAAACCTGGCGCAGCTCGGAGCGGACGGCGTCGCCGATGCGCAGGGTCTCCAGGGACTTCCGGAACGGGTGCGTGCCCTCCGTCTCCACGGTGAAGTTGCGGTCCGCCCCGGTGTGCCACACGCCGGTCACTGCGGTCAGCATGTTCGGCGAGCCCTGGATGGCCGTGCGCTGCATGTGGTGCATGACCGAGCGGATGCCGCCCAGCTCCTCGCCGCCGCCGGCCCGGCCCGGCCCGCCGTGGACCAGGTGCGGCACCGGGGACCCGTGGCCGGTGGAGCTGCGGGCGTCTTCGCGGTTGAGCATCAGGACGCGGCCGTGGTGCGCCGCGATGCCCGTGACGAGCTCCTGCGCGACGCCGGGATCGTTGGTGCAGACCGAGGCCACGAGCGAGCCGCCGCCGCGGGCGGCGAGGCGGACGGCGTCGGGAATGTCCTTGTACCCGATCACGGAGGACACCGGGCCGAACGCCTCCAGCGAGTGGACCTGCTCGGTCTCCGCGTCAGCCCAGCTCAGCACAACCGGGGACATGAAGGCGCCGCCGTCGACGACGCCCGTTGCGCCGTCCGCGCTGGTGACCGACGGCGAATCAAGGGATCCGTACGCCAGCTCGCCGCCGGCGTCGAGCATGGACTGCACTGCGGCGCGGACGTCGGCAAGCTGCTCCACCGAGGCGAGCGCGCCCATGGTGACGCCCTCGGCGCGGGGGTCCCCGAGCACCACGCGCTGCTCAACCCGGGCCCCGATGGCGGAAATGACGGCGGGCACCAGGTCCTGCGGCACGATGGCACGGCGGATCGAGGTGCACTTCTGGCCTGCCTTGACGGTCATCTCCGTGACCACGGACTTGATGAAGGCGTCGAACTCCGGGGTGCCTTCGACGGCGTCCGGGCCGAGGATGGCGGCGTTGAGCGAGTCGGTCTCTGAGGTGAAGCGCACGCCGCCCTGCACCACGTTGCGGTGCGATTTGAGCGACTGCGCCGTGGACGCCGAGCCTGTGAAGGCCACGAGGTCGCGGTAGTCCAGCACGTCCAGCAGCCCGCGGACGGAGCCGGAGATGAGCTGCAGCGAACCCTTGGGCAGGATGTTGGACTCGATGATCGCCTTCACCACGGCCGCCGCGACGTAGCCCGTGGGGGTGGCGGGCTTGACGATGGTGGGGACGCCGGCGATGAACGCGGGCGCGAGCTTCTCCAGCATGCCCCAGACCGGGAAGTTGAAGGCGTTGATCTGCACGGCGACGCCCGGGATGCGGGTGTAGATGTGCTCGCCGGCGAACGAGCCGTCCTTGGACAGCACCTCCATGGGCCCGTCCACCACAACCTGCGAGTTGGGGAGCTCGCGCCGGCCCTTGGAGCCGAAGGTGAACAGCACGCCGATGCCGCCGTCGATGTCGATCATCGAGTCGATCTTGGTGGCGCCGGTCTGCGCGGAGAACGCGTAGAAGTGCTCGCGGCGGGCGTTCAGGTACTGCGCGAGCTCCTTGAGCTTCAGGGCGCGCTGGTGGAACGTCAGCTTGCCGAGTTCCGTCTGGCCGGTGGTGCGGCCGTACTCCACGACGGCGGCCAGGTCCAGGCCTTCGCTGCTCACCTTTGCCAGGATCTCCCCGGTGCTCGCGTCGCGCACGGGAACAGCGGAAGCCGCCGAACCGGCGTCGGGGGTCCACCAGGAGTCCTGCACAAAACTGGGCACGGTCTCGACGGTGTCCAGGGAGGGCTTGGGAGCGGTAGCGGTTGTGGTCATCGTTGACGGGTCCTTCCAACGCGGAACAAACAAATCCGGGCAATCCGGCAATCCGGTCAGCGCATTACTGACCGTCCGTTCGGTAATATGTCTACAGTACATGAATGTGCCGTGCTGCACACTAGGAGCTGAGCACACCGGCCTGGCCACCTGCCGCGCTCCCACACCGTTCTGAGGAGACACCCATGACGCCCGAGCGCCGCGACGCCGAGCTGACCAAGCAGCCCGATACCCCCGAGCTGTGGAAGATCACCCTGGGCGAACTCGACGAGAAAATGGGCGTGAAGATCCTCGAGGAATCCGTTGAGCGCGTGGTGGCCACCATGCCCGTGGAAGGGAACCGGCAGTCGTTCGGCCTGCTGCACGGCGGCGCTTCCCTGGCGGTGGGCGAGGCCGTGGGGTCGTGGGCGGCCGTGATCCATGCCAGCACGCTGGGAAAGACGGCAGTGGGCGTGGACGTCTCAGCCACCCACCACAGGTCGGCGCGCAGCGGCCTCATCACCATCACGGCCACCCCCATCCACCTGGGCGGGACGCTCACCACCCATGAGGTGCTGATCACCAACGACGCCGGCCAGCGGCTGTGCACCCTCCGGATCACCAACCTGCTGCTGGCCCGGAAGGCCTAAGCCGCCGCGGTTCCTTGATCCGCGCGGTTTCGGCTTTTCGCTGGGTTCCGCGATTCACGCGGATAGGCTGAACGCGTGACTGAGCTTGGCGACCTGGCCCCGACCCTGATTGCGGTTGCCCTCCTGATGGCGGTGACGGCCGCCGTCCTCGCGGGCACCCGGGTGCCGCATGCCGCCGCGCCGGCCTTCGCCATCCTCCGCGGAGCGGCGCAGCTCGCCGCGGTCAGCCTGATCCTTGGAGCCGTGATTGCCAGCGAGGGCTGGGTGGCCTTGGCGCTCGCGGTCATGTTTGGTGTGGCGGCCATGACGGCGGCGCGCCGCCTGGGTTGGGGCTGGGGGCACCTGGCGATGGTGGCCGGTTCCATGGCTGCCGGCATCGCTGTTTCCCTGGTCATCGTTTTTGCCGCAGGTTCAATCGACTTCACGCCGCGCTATGCGCTGGCGGTGGGCGGCATAGTAGTCGGAAACTCTATGGCCATCGCGGCTCTGTCCGGCCGCAGGTTCAACGAGGCGGTCATCGAGCGGTGGGACGAGGTCGAGGGCTGGCTGGCCCTGGGCGCCACTCCCCGGCAGGCCACGCGCGACATGGCCCGCGGCGCCGTGTACTCGGCGCTCATCCCGTCGATTGACCAGACCAAGACCACCGGGCTGGTCACGCTGCCGGGGGCGTTCGTCGGCGCCATTTTCGGCGGGCTTTCGCCCTTGGAAGCGGGGCGTTTCCAGATCGTGGTGCTGGCCTCCATCATGGCGGCCGGGTCGGTGACCGCCATGATGCTCATCAGCCTGCTGGCCCCGGTCCGCGTGCGGCCCGGCCGGCTGTTGTGAGGCCGCTTCGAATGCGGCTGCCCGGGCATCTTGGATGGGTCAACGCGCACCGTTGACTTTGCCCCCGGAGGCTTTGTACGCTGACACATCCGGATAGATGGCAGGCAGAGGCCGGCCCTCCATCCGGCCGCGTCTTCACCATAGGCCGCCGCTCGGATCACATTCCCGCGGAGGCTGATTCCGGACCGCGGCCAGCGACGGTGCTGCGCCGAAGTCCGCATTGTCCTCATCACCGCAGGTGCAATCATGAGCCCTAATTCCACGAAGGCCGCGGTGCTGGCGGTTGTCCTTTTGGTGGGCGGCCTGCTGGCAGGCGTGTCCACGTTTGCCTCGTCGACCGCGGGAACCCACTACTATCTCAGCGCGGTGGGCAGCGACACCAACTCCGGGACGTCCGCCGAGTCGCCGTGGCAGTCTCTGGCGAAAGTATCTGAATCCGCCCTGAGGCCCGGCGATTCCGTCAGCTTCCGCCGGGGTGACGAGTGGATCGGCACCGTGGTGCTGGACCACAGCGGTACGGCGGCCTCAGCGATCACGCTCAACAGCTACGGAACAGGGAACCTGCCGACCGTCACCGGGGGCGAGGGCGGGAACTGCTTCCGGCTCAGCGGCAACTTCATCGTGGTGGACGGATTGCGGGCCACGTCCTGCGGCTACGCGGGCTTCAGCGTTGACGGCGACAATAACACCGTCAGGAATTCCGAGGCCTCCGGCAACACCGCGGGCATCAAAGTGGGCGACGGTTCCGACTTCGGCAACTACACGGGCAACGTCCTGACCGACAACAACGTCATGAATGCGAACACCCCGGGTACCAACTGCGGATCGCCCCAGGCTGCGAACTGCAGCGACGATTCAGGTGCATTCGGCGTGCTCATCAACGGCAACGACAACGAGTTCTCCGGCAACACCGTCACCGGTTCCAGCGCCTTTTCCTACGACTTCGGCCGCGACGGCGGCGCCTTTGAGATCTACAACGGCAGCCGCAACAGAATCCACCACAATACATCGATCGACAACAACGTGTTCTCGGAAATTGGCCGCTCGAACGGAACCGCTGACGGCAATGTGTTCCGCTACAACCTCGTGCGCGCGTCCTGCGGCGCGAACTGCGCCGAGGCCTCGGGACTGATTGTTCGCGGGCCCGGTTCGCAGTTCGGCCCGACCAACAACACGACGTTTGAATTCAACACGGTCTGGCTGAACGGCCCCAATTCCCGGGCTGTGGTCTGTCACGCAACGTGCCCGGCGTCGACCGTGATCAGGGGTAACATCCTGGTCGCTGTGGCCAACGCCCTGTGGCTGGACGGTTCCGGCTGGACCGAGCAGGCCAACGTCGTCAACGGGCCAAGCAACGTCTTCCTGGACCCAACATCCACCACCGCTCCCGCGCTGTTCGTGAACGCCCCCACGAACCTGCACCTGACCAGCGGCAGCCCGGCCATCGACCGGGTCGGCAGCAGCCCGTTCGGGGTGGACCTGGACCGGCTCCAGGTGCCGCAGAACGGCCATTGCACCGGGACCGGCAAGGCCGACGCCGGCGCCTACGAGTACGATTCACCGAACTGCTAGTACCCCGCCGGACCGGCACAGCAGGGCGCCGGGCACTTCATTTTGGGACCTTCCGCGCGCCCCGGCACCGGAAGATAATCAAGGTAACTGCTCTTTGCGCCATGGAGGTGGTGGATCGTGTCGGTATATACCTTGGGAATCTGGCTCATCAAACCGGGCCATGAGGACGATTTCGTGAAGGCGTGGCAGGACATGGCCGCACGAACGCAGACGGATTTCCCGGAAGCCAAAGGGGTTCTGATGCACGACCGGGACGTGCCTAACCGTTTCATCAGTACAGGGCCGTGGGAATCGGTGGACCAAATCGAACGGTGGCGGGCATCGGCGGCGTTCACTGAAGGTCTCCAGTCGATCCGCGAAATAGTTGAACACTTTGAGCCTCACACACTGGATGAGGCTGCCACGATCGGCATGGCCGCGAAATAGCCCGCCGGGCGTCGGCTGAGCAGCGGCTACAACCAGTTAACGCCTGCCGCGGCGCCTGAGAGCCACCAATAGCGCGCCGCCGAGCACGAGCGCGGCACCGGCGACCCCGCCAGCAACCAGCAGGTCGGACGCGCCCGTGTCTGCCAGCGTCGCCGTGCCGGCGCCGTCCCCGATGGCGATGTCCGCGAGCCTGTCCGGCAGCGCCGCGACAACGGACGGTTCGGCTGCCGGGGTGAGGACGGCGGGCTGGTCCCCGTGCGCCGCTGCAGGCCGGGACGGGACAGCGGGCTGGCCCGCGGCGGGCGGATTCGACCGCGTGCCCGGCTTTGGCGGGGCGGGTGTGGGAACCGTGCTGAAGCTGCTCAGGACGGACCGGCTGAAGCCGTTGATGGCCTGTGCCGTGAACTGCGTGGCTGACGCCGGCGCGGTGAAGGACCAGTTGCCGCCGGCGTCCACCGCCACGTCAAACGGTTCGCTGCCAGGCAGGGTGATCCGGACCTGTGTTCCCGCCGGCACATCCGCCGCCGGCGCCGCGGCAAGCCTGCCCGCGATGCGCTGCCCCGCCACAACCGGCCCGGCCGGCAGGGGCGCCGTAAGTACGGGTTTGTTCAAAAAGAGCCTGAGCTGCACACCCGGCAGGACGGCGAGCGACTGCTCCAGGGTTGCCGCAACGGCGAAGTTCTCTACCGACGACCTCGCGTTGCCGGCCGAATGCGTCCCCACCGCGTAGTTTCCACTGATCCAGGGACCGCCCGAATCGCCGCCGCTGGACTGCACGGAGGTGGACAGGAACCCACGGAAAGACCGGAGGTCATCGGGATCTCCTGAGCTTCCGCCGACTACGTAGATCCCCACCTCATCCACGGTTCCGCACGACCAGCCCTCGGTGCGCCCCGAGCGGCATACGGCCTGGCCTTCGAGCGGAGCCGCTGTGCCGACGATCGGGACGGAGCCGGCGCCAAGATCTGCGGGATTCTGCCACTTGGTGGCAGCCGGGAGCAGGTCCAGATCGGAGCGGATGGACTCAATGACCGCGATGTCGGTACCTGGCGCCCCCGGGTTGGCGGGATCCGTGATCCGTGCGTTTCCCGGCCCGCCGAACTGGCTGAAGCCGAACGTCCCAAGCTCTCCGGTGACCCCGCTTTCCGCCAGGAATCCGCCGGCCGGATCGCCGGCGGGCAGGGTGACCTCGGCCAGCTTTGCGGCGCCGTCGTCCGCGCAGTGCCCCGCGGTTAGCACCAGGGGCTTGCCGTCTGGGCTGAAGGCGCTGAATCCTGCGGAGCAGACAATCCGGCCGTCGATCCGGTACCCCTGGCCGCCGAGGAAGTCCTCTTCGCTGGCGATGGGATCAGCCTTTTCCAGCACCACGTTGGCGTATCGGGCTACGAAATCCGACGGCGACATGTGGGGCTCACCGGGCTGGCCGGCCGGCGCGGGCTCGGCGGCGGATGCCGGATCCCCGGCCGCTGCGGAGGACCTGTCTCGTGCTGCGGCGACGGGGTCAGCTCCGGGCGGAGCCCCAGCGGCGGCGGTATCGGTTGCTGCACCGGTCTCGGGCGCATTCTGGCCGCCCGTGCGGATGATGAATTTGCCGTCCGCGGCGGCCACTGCCTGAAGACCGGCTGCCCCGACATCGCGCACATACGCCTGGTAGAGCTGGTCCGTGCTGGTGGCCTGGAGCGACTTTGCCGGGTCAGTCCCCTGCGCCGGAGCAGGCTGGGGCGTCGCTGCCTGCCCGGAAGCGGCCGGCCCGGGAATGTCTTGGGTAGGAGCGCCCTGGGCAGCCGGGGCCTGGGCAGAAGAGCCCTGGCCGACCGGGGTCCTTGCGGGTAATTCCGCCGGTGTGTTCACGGGCCGCGTTGGTTCCAGTGCGGTAGCCCCGAGATTTGTGCCCGGCGGGACGAGCACAAACTCGTTCCGGCCGGCAGCATCGGCTGCGTTGAGGGCGCCAATCGCCTTGTTGATTGCGGGGCCGGCGCCTTCGACGAGGATTTTTCCCTGGCGCAGGCGCACCGACACGAATCCCGGAAGCTCGCGGAGGGCGGCCATGGCGTCGGCCGCGTGCTTGCCCTGGGCGCCTGCGGCGTCGAATTCCGCCACCGTCATGCCCAGATCCCGCTGAACGGCTTCAGCGAGACCTTCTTCGGCAATATTTCCGGCCGCAACCCGGGCGTCAGGGGCGGCCGGGTCAGCGGCGCCAGTGGCCCCGGAATCCCCGGATGCCCGCGACTCCCCGGACGCCGGGGACGATACGGGCTGAAGGGCAGAACCCCCGGTGACTGCCGGCGTCGTGCTTTCCGCAGCGGAAGCCGGTACGGAAGCGAAAACAGCACCGAGCGCCAAGGCTCCTGCCGCCCCCAGGGCAAGCGCGCGCCGGGCTGCGGCGCTGTACGCGGAAGAAGTCACAGGGCCACCCTAGCGCCGAGGGCGGACAAAACCGCTGCCAGCTCCGGCTCGGAGACGCCATTCCGCAACAGGAACTGCCGGGTGTTGAGCTCCCGCACGAAGTCCAGGACCACAGCGCCGCGGCGCTCGAGGAGCGGCGCGAACGTTTCCTCATCGAGGTACCGTTCGTGCGGGTGCGGTGGCCACAGCGTCCGGTGGCGCTCGTTGATGGCCCGCATCGCGGCCTGGTAGCCGGCCACGATGTCGTGATCACTGGCGCCGGCCAGATCCTGCAGCATGGCCGCGATCATGCCGCTGCGGTCCCGTCCGGCCGAACAGTGGATCACCACTCCGCCGGACGCAGCGGCCACGGCCTTGAACACAGCTGCCAGTTTGTCGGGGAAGATCCGGGCGTTGGCGGCATAGTGGGCGGGGTCGTTCAGGTACGGATCGCAGAGGGCTTGGAACTCGCAGTGGTCCGGATCCTCGGTGGGCGTGAAGACGACATCGAATGCGTCGAGCGCGTCGCCCACGTCGGGATCGGTGTGACGGGGCTGCCGTTCGGCGGCATTGCGCAGATCGATGATGGTGCGGACACCGTCGTCGTAGGCCTCTTTCCAGCCGGCCCGCGTGACCCATTCGCGCCGCCCCATCCGGTAAACGGAGCCTGCGACGCGCCGGGCGTTCACCGCCCCGTCCCAGCCCACGGGTGCCTGATCCTTCGCATTCACGGTGCCAGCTAACCACACCCGGCGCCGCGACAGTACGGGGCGGGTCCGAGTAGTTCACGTCCAGGCAATCCAAAAGCGAGTACACGTTCTCGGATCATGGCCGCCCTTCCGGGCGTACCCTTGGGCAATGAGCGCCGCACCGCGCCGTCAGATTCCATGCCTGCCGTTCGGCGGGCATTCGTCATCGCTTGCCGATTTCTCCGCAGCATTTCCTGCGCCTGTGTCCATGGTTTTCCCTGAATGAGGGGGTTTCATTGTGTTAACCAAAAAACTGCTTCGGCGTCGTGCCGCCCGTTTTACCGGCGTCCTCGCCGCTCTGGCGCTCACGGCAGGCTTTGCCGCCGCTCCAGCCACTGCTGATCCGCAGCCGATCTATATCGGGCTGGGCGACTCGTACGCGGCCGGAACGGGCGGCGGGGCATACCTGCCAAACTCGTTTCCCGCTCCCACCGACTGCCGCCAGACAGCCTCGGCCTACTCCACTCAGCTGCATGGCTTCAACTGGGGCTGTTTTGGGTACACCACAGAGGGTGTCTCCGCGGTGGTGAACGGTGCCTCACTCGATCCGGCCTCGGCACCGTACTTGGCGAATGCGTCGGTCATCACCGTGACGGTTGGCGGAAACGACATCGACACCGGAGCAGTGGCGGCCAACTGTGTCCCGTCCACGGCCACCGCCGGGTGCAAGGCAGCGCTGTTCAATTCGCTGGCCGTGAAGCTTCCCAGGCTGCCCGCAAAGATCAAGGCCATGGTGGCGCTGATCAAACAGAAGGCCCCCCGCGCCAAGGTGGTGCTCACCGGCTACCCCCGGCTGTTCACCGTCAGCGACCTCATGCCCGCTGAACAGAAGGCCGCGGCAAAAACCATGAACTCCGCGGCTGACCTGCTGAATGCGACCATCGCCCTCTCGGCGCTGGCGACCAGAACAAAGTACGTCAGCGTCACCAACCAGTTCGTCAACCACGGAGTGGGATCGGCCAGCCCGTGGATTGTGGGGCTTCAGCCGCAATGCCAGCTCAGTGCCACCTGCCCGCCGGGCGAACAGCCGCTGGACACGTTCCACCCAACCGCCACCGGCTACACCAGCGGTTACAGGGCTGCCGTGGCCGCGGCCTTGGCGCCCTAGTCCTGGCGTTTTCTGCCGCGAATGCTGAAGCCCCTGCCGGACTACCGCTGCTTGGCAAGCCTGAATTCAAGGCCATTCCGGACCATGGGCCACTCGTGCTCGAGGATCGAGAACACCACGGTGTCCCGGAGCACGCCGTCCGCGGTCCGGGAATGGCTGCGGAGCACGCCATCCTGCTTGGCCCCCAGCCTTGCGATTGCCTCGCGGGACTGGTGGTTCAGCCAGTGCGTGCGGAATTCGACGGCGGGGCAACCCAGGGTTTCAAAGGCATGACGCAGGAGCAGCAGCTTGGAATCCGGGTTGCTGCCGCTGCAATGCGATGACGCCGCATTCCAGGTTGACCCGATCTCAACGCGGGGCGTGGCAGCGTCGATGTTCATGTACGTGGTCATGCCGATCACCCTGCCGGGACCGCCGGTGACCGGATCCACCAGCCGGGTGGTGAACGGCAGCATCGAGCCCTGCGCCTGGAGCGCCAGCCGGCGGTCGATCTCGGCCGCCATCTGCTGGGGTGCGGGCACGGACGTGTACCAAAGCTTCCAGAGGTCGCCGTCCCGGGCGGCGTCCACGAGTCCATCATGGTGGCTGTGGTCCAGCGGCTCGAGCGTGACATATGTGCCGGTCAGGGTGATTGGTTGGATCGCGTTCACCGCACCATCCTAGAGGCCGCTCGCCGCCGGTTGAGCCGCCAGTTGTAGGATTCCCCTACCGACGGACACCAAGGAGCCGATCCATGACCCACGAGCCCACCCCCGTGACGCATGCCCTGGCGGCCTACGCCGCCGCCGTCCACGCCAAGGACGTGGAGGCATTCACCGCGCTGTACGCCGACGACGTCCACGTCTTCGATTCGTGGGGGCAGTGGCAGTACAGCGGCATAGGCGAATGGCGCGAGATGGCGGCCGGGTGGTTCGGCTCGCTGGGCGACGAGCGCGTCGAGGTCGAGTTTCATGACGTGCGGTCCTCCATCGGGGCGGACATCGCGTTCGGTCATGCGGCAGTGACCTTCACCGGCGTCTCGGCCCAGGGCGAGCGCCAGCGGTCAATGACGAACCGGCTCACGCTCAACCTTGCGAAGCAGGACGGCGCGTGGAAGATCGTCCACGAGCACTCCTCGCTGCCGATCGACATGGAATCCGGGAAGGGCATTTTTTCGCGCTAGCCGGGCGGCAGGGCGGCACCCGCTCGCGGCACCCGCTCGCGGCACCCGCTCGAGCGCGCCTCACCGGCAACCCAGCGTTTCCGCTAGCCCCAGCGCTCACAGTAGCTGTCCCAGCAATCGTCCGCGGCTTCGAGGAACCGCCGCCTGCCCGTCCGTTCGCCGATGATGGGGAACCCGTCGAGACCGGGCAACGGCCCACTGCCCGGGTCGGACGCGATCACGGCAACCGCCACCCAGACCGGAGGAGCCAGCACGCGCGCGAACACCAGCGCGAGTCCGTACTTCACGCCCGGAAGCTGGTTCTTCCACGTAAGGAAGCGGAACCCCGACACGGCAGACCCCGGCGTGTGTCCCTTCGCGTGCATCGCCCAGAAAATCAGCAGAAGCGCCACCCATGAAGCCGCGGCCACCAGCATGGCTCCCTGCCCATACCGCTCAGCTCCGAGCGTCACCGCGAGCACAGGCACGGTCCAGAAAACGGCGGCATCGATCAGGCCGGCAACCAGCTGCGAGGGCCAGGACACGGGATTGCTCTTGGACTCCGGCATCCCCTGATTCTAGGGGCGCTGAGCCTTCCTCAACGGCATGCGACTCACCCGCTCAGTCGGCCCAGTCGAAGAAGCCCTTGCCCGTCTTCCGGCCCAGTTCGCCGCGTGCCACCTTGTCCTTGAGGATCTGCGGCGGCGCGAAGCGCTCCCCCAGCGTCGAGTGCAGGTATTCCGCGATGCCGAGCCGCACATCCAGGCCCACGATGTCGGTGGTCCTGAGCGGGCCGGTGGGGTGCTTGTAGCCAAGGACCATGGCGGCATCGATGTCCGCCGCGGATGCCACGCCCTCCTCCACCATCCGCATGGCCTCCAGCGCAATCGCCACGCCCAGGCGTGAGGAAGCAAACCCCGGAGCATCATTGACGACGACGGCGGTCTTGCCCAGCGCTTCGGTCCAGGCTTTCGCCGCACTCGCCAGAGCGGGCGACGTCTCCTTGGCCAGCACCACTTCGATCAGGGTTGACGCCGGCACCGGGTTGAAGAAGTGCAGCCCCACGAAGTTGGCGGGCCGCTGCAGCTGGGCCGCGAGATCCGTCACCGACAGCGAAGACGTGTTGGAGGCCAGGACTGCCTCGTGCCCCAGCTGCTCCTCCACAGCCTTGAGCGCGCTGACCTTCAGCTCGAAGTCCTCCGGAACCGCCTCCACCACCAGGCCGCAGCCGGCAAAGGACGTGTAGTCGGTCGAGGTGCTGAACCGGGACAGGACGTCGTCCGCGGACCCCTCGAGAACGCCGCGGGCGGCGGACTTCGCCACGGCTTCGGCCACACGCGTGCGGGCGCCGGCGGCAGCGTCGTCGTCGCGCTCCACCACCACCACGTTGGCGCCCTTGATAAGGAAGGCGTGGGCGATGCCTGCGCCCATCCGGCCGCCGCCGAGAACTCCGACGTGCTGGGGAATGGCGGTCATGGCTTGGTCCTGTCTGTGCTGTCTGCTTCTGAGGTTTTGCCCGGGGCCTTCGTGCCCGAAGCTTTCTTGTCCAGGAACGCCTGCATGCGGTCGAACTTGGCCTGCGATTCGAAGAGGATGCCCTGCGCCAGCTGGTCGATCAGCGGGTGGGCTTCCGCGGGCGCGTGGAAGACGGACTTGGTGATCCGCACGGCCAGCGGATCCTGCCGGGCGATGCGGTCCGCGAGCTGGTGTGCTCCGTCCATGAGCACCGGAGCCTCGTGGATCTCGGTGATCAGGTTGACCCTCAGCGCCTCTTCCGCCCGCAGGACGCGTCCCGCCAGGAGAATCTCCTTGGCCACCGGCTCCCCCACGAGCTCCTTCAGCCGCCAGCTGGCTCCGGCGGCGGCCAGGATTCCGAGGCCGGTTTCGGGATTGCCGATCCGCACGCTCGGCGTGCCGATCCTGAAGTCGGCCGCATAGGCCAGCTCAGCCCCGCCGCCCAGGCAGTAGCCGTCCAGCGCCGCGATCACGGGCATGGGGAGCTTGGCAATGCGGACGAAGATCGTGGAGTTGATGCCGGCCAGGGCGTCGTCACGGCGCCGCTCGCGGAGCTGGGCGATGTCCGCGCCGGAGGCAAACACACCCTCCACTCCGGCGATGATGAGCACCTTGGGATTCTGCTCCAGCGCGGCACACACGGCGTGCAACTCGTCCACCATCTGCTGGTCGATCGCGTTGCGGACTTCAGGGCGGTTCAGGAGCACCACCACGCGGTCGTCGCGCTCCTCCACCAGCAGCGTGCTGAAATCCAAGGTGCTCAAGTGTCCGTTCGCGGTGTCCGGGCCGGCCATCAGACACGCTCCAGCAGCATGGCCGTGCCCTGGCCCACGCCGATGCACATGGTGGCCAGGCCGATCCGCGCGTCTTCGCGCTCCATCCGGCCCAGCAGGGTGATGGCGATCCTCGACCCGCTGGAACCCAGCGGATGCCCCAGGGCGATGGCCCCGCCGTCGTTGTTCACGATGTCCGGGTCCAGGCCCAGCCGCCGCATGCTGGCCAGCGACTGCGTGGCGAAGGCTTCGTTAAGTTCGACGGCGCCAAGGTCACCGACGCTGAGTCCGCTTCGCTTGAGCACCTTCTGGGTGGCCGGAACCGGTCCGATGCCCATGATTTCGGGTTCGCAGCCGGCGGAGGCGCCGTCGATGATCCGGGCCCGCGGCGTGAGGCCGAGCCTTTGGATGGCTGCCTCGGAGGCCACGATGATGGCGGAGGCGCCGTCGTTGAGCGTGGAGGAGTTGCCTGCCGTGACGACGGAGCCGCCGGGAACCACCGGCCGGAGACCGGCAAGCACGTCCATGGTGGTGCCGGCGCGGGGGCCCTCGTCCGTGTCCACCACGGTCTCGGCTTTCCGGGTTTTGACCGTCACCGGGACGATCTCGTCCCTGAAGCGTCCCGCCGCGATGGCTGCGAGGGACTTTTCGTGCGACCGGACGGCGAAGGCGTCCGCGTCCTCGCGGGAGATGCCGTCCACCCGGCCCACTTCCTCAGCGGTTTCCGGCATGGAGAAAGTCATCTTGCCGTCCCGCGACAGCTCGCCCTTTTTGAACAGCGGGTTCACGAAGCGCCAGCCGATGGAGGTGTCGAAGATTTCCCCCGGCTTCGCGAAGGCAGCCTGCGGCTTTTCCTGGACCCACGGCGCGCGGCTCATGGATTCGACGCCGCCGGCCACCACGATGTCCGCGGCGCCGGACTTGATCATCTGGCTGGCCATGATGATGGCGCTCAGCCCGGAAGCGCACAGCCGGTTCACGGTAATGCCCGGGATGTGGAGGGGCAGCCCGGCAAGGATGGTGGCCATCCGCGCCACGTTGCGGTTCTCCTCGCCGGCGCCGTTGGCGTTGCCGAGGATCACTTCGTCGATGGCGTCCGGGTCGACTCCGCCCCGGGCCACAGCCTCGCGGACCACCAGCGCGGCCAGGTCATCCGGGCGGACCGCCGAAAGCGCACCGCCGTATCGCCCTACCGGGGTGCGGGCACCGCCAACCAGAAAAGCCTCGACCATGAGAACATCCTTTTCGCAGGGAGCTGGGCCGGAACAGGAATAAATTACCGACCGTTCGTTCTATAAAGATTACACGGCCAGCCGGGCCGGTCAACCGGCCCCCTGTTACAGACGCCCCGGGCTACGCCACCACCATTCCCATATGAGCCGCCAGGAGCGGGGCGATGAGGCCGAGCTGGTAGTCGTCGATCACCACGCCGGCCAGGCTGCCGAGGCCGCTGATGGTCCGGAAATCCGTGCCGCGGAGATCGAAGTCCTTCAGCTTGGCTCCGCTCAGGTCCAGGCTTCCGATGGTGCAGTTCTTCAGCGATACGCGGGCAGCGGTGACCGAACCAAGGTCCAGCTCGTTGATGATGCAGTCGCTGATCAGGACGTCCGCCAGGCGGGCGCCGCGCAGGTTGACATAGTCCAGCTTCCCGCCGTCGATCTTCACGGACTGCCAGCCGCTCTCATACAGCTCAGCCGAGCCCCAGCGGGGATTGCTGAACTCGACGTCGTGCAACGTGGACCGGGCCGCACTGAGGACCGGGGCGTAAGCCTCCTCCACGACGCAGTCACGGAAGCTGGCGCCGCGCAGCTGTGCCTCATTGAAGGAAACCCCGGCAAATTCGCACTCCGAAAAGACAATGCCGCTCAGCTCCAGGCCGTCGGCATCCGCCCTGCTGTACCGCACGCCGTCGTACCGTTCTCCGCGCCGGAAGTCCGGCGCGTCATCATCCCGGAGCCCCTCCAGCCGGACAGCTGCGAGCCTTGGGGGCGTGACCTTCAAGGCCTTGCCGTGCGCGGGCTTCCCCGCCACGCGGCCCGCCACTACAGTGACTCCGCTTTCGCTGCGATCTCGGCCAGGTCCTTGGCGAGTGCCTTCCGCGTGATGCTCATGCCGATGCGGCTGAACATGGCCATCATGATCCTGCTGAGCACCGTCGGTTTGAGCACCTCGGCGCCGAAGGTCAGCGTGAGGTCGGTCCCGCCGTCGCGCTCCGCCAGCGTGTACCGGGAGGTGTAGTCGGCCCCGCCCTGCAGCGCCTTGACCGTGGTGCTGCGCGGCGGGTCGGCCTCGGACACCCACATTTCCACCGTTTCGCGGCGGCCCATCATGGACCGGGTTTCCTTCCAGCGGGTGCCCTCCCCGTACGGGCCCCCGCTGACCATCTGGATGGATTCGACGCCCGAAAGCGTGGCCGCCGAACCCGGGATGTCCGAAATCACCGCCCAAACCTTCTCCGGGCTTGCGTTTACGTGCTGAGTCAGGCTGGTGCTGTGATCCATGTTCCGAGCCTAGTGCCGGGGACCGACATTGAGCACGCACCGGCTGCCTGCCCGCCCACCCCGCGACCGCCCCAGCCAGCCAGGAGGCCACCACCGCCCAGCCCAGGAGGCCGCCGCCGGGTCCCCGCCTTGAATTAGTAAGCATGCTTTGTGTTAGGCTGAAACGGCTTTGTCAGATCAACCGGCAACGGAAGGTGGTTCCCGACCATGGGCATCGGAGACAAGATTCAGAACACGGCTGAGGGCGTCGGCGGCAAGGCTAAGGAAGCCGCCGGCAACGCCACGGACAATGACCGCCTGAAGGCCGAAGGCCAGAAGGACCAGGTTGTTGCCGACGCCAAGAAGGTCGGCGAAGACGTCAAGGACGAGTTCAAGAAGGACTAGCTCCTCACGAACCTGCATGTGCAACGACGGCGGACTCTCCTTGGGGGGAGGCCGCCGTCGCTGTTTGCGTCTGCAAGACTGTGGCCATGACCCACGTAGACCTGAGCCGGGCCAGCGTCGCCGCCGGCGGTTCGCTCAATCTGGGCGGTTACCTTGCGATACCAGAAGGCGCCGGCCCGTTTCCCGCCGTCGTGATGATCCACGAGGCCTTCGGCCTCAACGATCAGATGCGCCGCCACGCCGACCGGCTCGCCGAAGCCGGCTACCTGACCCTGGCCGTGGACCTGTTCAGCGACGGCGGCCCGCGGCGCTGCCTCGTGGGCGCCATGAGGTCCATGATCACCGGCGAAGGCCGCGTCTTCACTGACCTGGCCACGGCGCGGACCTGGCTGCGCGACTCTGACCTCAGCACGGGCAAGACGGGCGTCATCGGGTTCTGCATGGGCGGCGGATTCGCCCTGCTGGCCGCCAATGACGGCTTTGACGCCGCCTCGGTCAACTACGGCCGCCTCCCCCGCGACCTGGGTTCAGCACTGCAGGGCGCCTGCCCGGTGGTGGCCAACTACGGCGGCAAGGACCGGACGCTGCAGGGTGCCGCCGCCAGGCTCGAAGCCGCCCTGGACGCGCTGGGGGTCGAGCATGACGTGCAGGAATTCCCCGCCGCGGGACATTCCTTCCTGAACGATGAGGAAGAGGGGCCGCGCCCGCTGCGCCCGCTGATGCGCGTGCTCGGCATCGGACCGGATCCGCAGTCCGCCCCGGAGGCGTGGCGCCGGATCGAGGAACACTTCGCCAAACACCTGAAGACCTGACATCGGGAAGAACGACGACGGCGGGCACCTCCCGAAAGGAGGGCCTGCCGTCGAACGACTTTGAGTCGGACTGCTTGGGTGGAAAGGCTAGCTGAAGAGCTCGCTCTTGGGCTGGTTGTTCTTGACCTTCTGCCAGCCCAGCCACAGCACAACGGCGAAGAACGGGATGGTGGCCAGGGTCCAGAGGCCCAGGTGGAAGACCTCGCCGGTCTTGCTGGTCATGGTGTCGAAGCCGATCAGCACGGCGATGGCCAACAGCGCGACCAGTCCGGCCCAGCTGGTCCACGGCGAGCCGGGCATCGGGAGGCTGGAAACCTTGCCCTTCTGGTGGCGCAGTGCGATTTGGCTCGCGAAGATGGCGCCCCAGGTGAAGATCACGCCGATGGACGCGGTGTTCAGCGCGAGGTCGAACGCGTGCGAGCCGCCCAGCCAGATGTTCAGCAGGATGCCCACGAGGTAGAAGGCCGCGATGGCGAGGATGGCCGCGTACGGCACGTGGCGCTTGGACATCCTGGTGAGCCACTGCGGGGCATGCCCGTTGTTGGCCATGGTGCGGAAGACGCGGCCGATCGAGTACAGGCCCGAGTTGCAGGAGGACAGCGCGGCGGTGATGACGATCATGTTCATCACATCGCCCACCCAGCCGAGGCCCATCTGGCCGAACACGGTGACGAACGGGGACACGCCGGCCTTGTACTGGTCGGAGGGCAGCAGCATGGCCAGGAGAAGCACGGACCCTACGTAGAACACCACGATGCGCAGGACGACGGCGCGGATCGCCTTGGGCACTTCGCGCTTGGCATTTTCCATCTCGCCGGCGGTGATGCCGACGAGTTCGATGCCGTTGTAGGCGAAGATCACGGCGTTGAGCACGAGGACCATCACCAGGGCGCCCTTGGGGAACATCCCGCCGTCGTCGGCAAAGAGGTTGGCGACTGAGGCGTGGCCGGCGCCGACCTTGGCGTTGGTGACCACCATGAAGGTGCCGACGGCCAGGAAGATCAGGATGGCGCCGACCTTGAGGCAGGACGCCCAGAATTCAAACTCGCCGAACGCCTTGACGCTGAGCAGGTTCACCGCCACGAGCAGCGCGAGGGCGGCAATCGCGGAGGCTTCCACCGGCACGTTGGGGAAGAAGAACTGGAAGTACAGGCCGATCGCGATCAGTTCCGCGATCCCGGTCATGCCCCAGTTGATGAAGTACATCCAGCCGGACAGGAAGGCGCCCTTCTTGCCGAACATTTCGCCGGCGTAGCTGACGAAGGAGCCCGAGGTCTGGCGGTACATGATGAGCTCGCCCAGTGCCCGCATCAGCAGGTAGGCGATCACACCGGCAATGGCGTAGGAGAAGATCAGCGCCGGGCCCGTGGAGGCCAGGCGTCCGCCGGCCCCCATGAACAGGCCGACGCCGATGGCGCCGCCCATCGAGATCATCGTGACGTGGCGGCCGCTCAGGGTCTTCTTATAGCCCTCGGCGCTGAGGGTCGAGTCGACGGCGATGGATGGTGCCGTCGGGCTCTTAAGTTCGGTGGGGGTACTTTGAGGCACAGCTGTTCCTTGTAGGTCGGGGGGATGCCGTAGGGGCAATGCCGGTTCCGGAACCTGGAGTATTTGCACAGATAATTCGCGTTCCAACCCCTTATGAGGGCCGTATGTGTGCAAAAACTCGCGAAGCGTCGAAGGTTCGCGCGGCTCATCCATCTTACAAGATTTCCGGAGTGCCCCGTGACGCGGGCAACATTTCCGGCCTGCGCAGCATCCTGGACCGGGGCGGCCGGCTCCTAATTCGAATGGATAAAATCCTCCAGAATGTCACTAATTACCGCTACCCTGAGCACCATGGGCCGGGACACGTTTCGGCCCTGCGTCCGCGCCGCTCGCGCGGGCACATGGCACTCGCGCCATTCCTCAGGGGGGACTATGAGAAAGAGAGCACTACTGCCCGCAGCACTGCTGCTAGCAGTTGCGGGGTGTTCAGGCGGCGGCTCCGGCCCTGCCGAACCGAGCGCAAGCCAATCGGCACCTTCACCAACGGCAACAACCTCGACGGCGGAGTCTCAGACGCCGGCCGAGTCACTGCCGGCTACCACCGCACCATCCCTGCCCACGGACGTCTCCACATCGCTCAATGCGATCGACGCCCTGGAGAAACACACCTGCACGGCGGGCCCGGACGGGTCCTGGACGTTCAAGGCCACACTGGTCAACAAGTCGGACAAAGCCAAGACGTACTCGGTGGCGGTCGCGGTGACCGTCGGCGCTGCCGTCCAGGGCCACGCCCTCATCACGGAAACCGTCCAGCCAGGAAAGTCTGCGGACGTGTCAGCCGAGAACTTTGCGAAAACCGCGGGCCAACAAGGCACGTGTGAACCGGTTGTCTCGGTGGAGGACGCTTCGTGAAAAAAACATTACTTGCGGCTGCCCTGCTCCTGAGCTTCGCGGCCGGATCCTTTGCGCCTTCGCCCGCCCTCGCCGACGACGCCCCGCCGTCCACGCCGCCGGCGCAGAGCCCGGATACAGGGCCGGCCACGGATACGGGCAGCCTGCCCGCAACGGCAGAAGCCACCCCGCAGCCCGATACCCCGGCAGCCCCGGCCGAGACGTCCGGAACAGGGGAAATGCCGGCCACTCAACTGGCCGATCCAACCACTGACCCGGCGCCCGCACCCGACCCCGCGCCCGACCCCGCGCCCGCACCTGACCCGGCACCAGATCCGGCACCAGAGTTCGTCACGCGCGGCGGCATCGGTTCCAAGTGGCTCGCCCTGGGCGGCGAGGGCGGCGCTCTCGGTGCGCCGACAGCCAACGAGCAGTGCTCGGCGGGCCTTTGCGTCCAGGCGTTCACGGCCGGCTCGATCTACTGGTCCTCCACGACCGGCGCCCACCCCGTCTTCACGGCCTCCGGACGCACCGGCCCGCGATGGCATGCGGCCGGGGCACTTCCAACGTTCGGGTACCCGGTCACCGATGAAACAGTCATCGGCAGCAAGTCCCTGCAGAAGTTCTCCAGCGGAAAAGTGCTGGTCTGGACCGGCACGCAGTTCCTGAATCTCTCCACCAGGACCGGCATCGGCAGCCGCTGGGCCGCGTCAGGCGCCGAAACCGTGCTCGGCCTCCCGCTCGCTGCCGAAATCTGCGGGCTCAAGGGCGGAGGCTGTTCGCAGGCCTTCGACCGCGGCGCCATCTTCTGGTCGCCGCTGACCGGAGCACAGGCGGTCCGCGGCGGCATCGCCGGACGGTGGCGCGCAACCGCCGCTCAGAACGGCGTCCTGGGCTACCCCACCGCCGGCGAACTCTGCGGCCAGGCCGCCGGAGGCTGCAGCCAGAAATTCCAGGGCGGACTCATCTACTGGTCCCCGGCCGCGGGAGCGTGGATCACCCGGGCCGGCATCGGCAGCCGCTACGCCGCCGCCGGGGCAAACCGCAGTTCCCTCGGGTACCCGCTCGCCAACGAGGCCTGCGGCCAGCCGGCCAGCGGCTGCCTCCAGCGCTTCCAGGGCGGCACAATTCACTGGTCGCCCACCACCAGCGCCTGGATTGTCCGGGGCGGAATCGGCAGCAGGTTCGCTGCCAGCGGGGGTGCCGGCGGAACACTCGGCTACCCCACGGCTAACGAGAAGTGCTCGCCCGGGCAATGCATCCAGTCGTTCCAGCGCGGCTTCATCAGCTGGATGCCGGCGGGCACCCGGACGTACGGGATGACCGAGTGCCAGAAGCTCAACAACGGGCGGACCAAGTACTCCACGTACGGTGCCAACCGGGTCCTCCTCACGTTCACGCAGGGCTACGGGATGTCCCGGGCCACCAACGTCTACTGCGTCCGGATCGCAGGCACGTACGTCCCGGACTGGAAGACCGACGGCTACGTGGGCGCGTCCGGGTTTAAGGCGCCGGGCGTCGCATCCGGGCCAACCCGCAACCTGTATTCCCCCACCGGGTCCTACTCGGTCACCGAGGCCTTCGGCTTGGGCAACCCGGGTACGAAGCTTGCCTACCGCACGCTGAGCCCCCGCTCCCGCTGGGGCGGAAACCCCTGGACCGCGACGTACAACAAGTACTTCGAGTCCTCCTCGTGGGTGGGCTGGGACGAGAACATGTGGTACTTCGCCACCCGCGCCACCCATGACTACCGCCAGGGCGTGGTGGTCAACTACAACCGCCCCAACATTGTCCAGGACGCCGGCTTCGCCATCTTCCTGCACATGAACAAGGTCCCGACGGCGGGATGCATCTCGCTGGACGACTGGGCAGTTGTTGACTACATCAGGAAGTCGACACCTGGCGACCGCATCATCATGGGAACCTACAACGACCTCTTCCGGTAAACCGGACGGTTGTCCGCCGACAAGACGGCCGTCCCCGATAGGACGGTCGTCCTCCGATACGTAGTTCCCGCACGAAGTAGTTTCCGCACGAAGTAGTCAGGCACGAAGTAGTCAGGCACACTCTGACGCCCGGTGCCGGCGGCCGCAAGCCGCCGGCACCGGGCGTCAGCTTTTTCCGGAAGGCGCGCTAGGCGGACACGGGTGCCGGTTCGAGTATGCCGCCCTCCATGGTGTACCTCAGCCACGTGCCGCGGGGAGGTGCCGCGGTCAATCCTGCGGGATGATCTCCCCCGCCCCGCTCAGCCGGCCGGTGCCCGGAGCGGCCGGCGCAGTCACTGAACCACTGGCGCAGGGCGCGGTCGTGGCTGACCATCACCAGCGTTCCGCCGAAGCCCGCGAGCGCGGTCTCAAGCTCCTCCACGAGCACTGGCGCCAGGTGGTTGGTGGGTTCATCGAGCAGCATGACGTCGTTGTGGCCGAGCAGCAACCTGGCCAGCGCCAGCCTCCGCTGCTGCCCGGCGGACAGCCCGCCCACCGGCACGTGGAACTCGCTGGCACGGAAGAGTCCCAGGCGCAGCAGCGCGTCGGCGTGGTCGTCAATGTTTCCGCCCAGCCCGGCGGCAAAAGCCGGAAGCAGGCGCAGTGCCGGAAAACGCGGCGGCTCGAGCTCCTGCTGGAGATAGCCGATCCGTCCCCGGCGCTCCACCTCGCCCACAGGAGTCTCCAGCGTGCCTGCCAGCAGCGAAAGCAGGGTGGATTTCCCCGCACCGTTGGGGCCCGTGATCAGGATCTTCTGCCCCCGGTCCACGCGGAATTCGGACAGGTCCAGCCGGCCCGGCAGCCGGGCTCTGCGCGCCCTCAGCACCAGGTTGGACGCGTCACCATCGGCAGTTCCACCACCGGCCGCCCCATCACCGGCCGTCCCGCCGCCGGCCGTCCCACCGCCGGGCAACCAACCGCCAGACAACGTGCCGTCGGCGCCCGGGCCGGAGCCCGGAACTTCCTCCAGCCCGGCATCCAGCTTCAGCCGCTCCGGCGGCCGCTCCACCGGGTTGGCTTCCAGGCGGCGGAGGCGTTCCTGGGCGTTGCGGATTTTGCTCGTGGCAGCGCGCTCCCACGTCCCAGCCTTGAAGTCGAAACCCATCTTGTCGCCGTCGCGCTGGCGGGCGTAGCCCATCTTCGAGGAGACCGTTTCGGCCTGCCGCTGCTCCGCGGCCATCGCGTCGATCCACCCGTGGTACTGCTGCACCCAGCGCTGGCGTTCGGCCCGCTTCTCCTTCAGGTAGCCGTCGTAGCCGTTGCCGTAGCGGTTCACGGTGCGGCGTTCGGCATCCACTTCAATCACGGTGGACGCGACCCTCCTCAGCAGCACGCGGTCGTGTGAGACCACCACCACGGTTCCGCGGTGCGCGGCGAGGCGGTTCTCCAGCCAGGCCGTGCCGCTGGCGTCGAGGTGGTTGGTGGGCTCGTCCAGGAGCAGGATGTCCGCCGGGTCAGCCAGCAGGCACGCCAGCGCAACCCGCTCCTGCTCCCCGCCGGACAGCGACCCCAGCGTCCGGCCCCGCTCCACGCCGCCCAGGCCCAGCCGGTCCAGCGCCGCCTCCACCCGCGATTCCGCGGCATAGCCCTCGCGCAGCTGGTACTGCGTCTGCAGGCTCCCGTACGCCTCAAGTTCTTGTGCTTCAGCCGTGGCCAGTCCCGCCTCCAGCCGTTCCAGTTCGGCTTCCATGCCGCGCAGGGCGCGCAGGGCGTCGTCGATGGCGTCGGCAACGGTCAACCCCGCCGGCAGGCCGGAGGTCTGGGCAAGGTATCCCACCCGGCCCTGGCGGACGGCCGTCCCCGAGTCCGGCGCCTCATGGCCGGCCAGGATCCTCAACAGGGTGGACTTGCCCGCGCCGTTTTCGCCGACGATCGCCACATGTTCGCCGGGTGCTATCACCAGCTCGACGCCGGCAAAGAGTTCGCGGTCCCCGTAACCGTGGGCGACGCCGGAAAGGTGCAGCTGTTCAGTACGGGCGGTGGGTTCAGTCATGGAAAGTCCTCGCAATCCGAAGGGCGGCCCCGGAGCCTGTCCCGCAGGGAAGTGAATCACGGGGGTACTCCACGGGGCCCGGTCGACGGGATGCAGCGCGGCCAGGGCCGGCGCCGCTAATTAGGACTTCATGCGTCAAGCCTGCCCGGCGGCGGCGATAGCGTCAAGGCGCGCACCGCCGTCGGCCCTCGCCTCAAACCGCGAGCGCGGCTCAGACGGCGAGCGCAGCAGCCTTCCGCCGGCGGGCCTTCGCCAGCCGGGTGCCGATCAGTCCCTGCCGCGGACTGAACAGATAGACGACGGCGAACACGGCACCCTGCGTGAGCACCACCATGGCGCCGGACGCCGTGTCCAGGTAATAGCTGAAGTAGATCCCGGCGATGGAGCACGTCGCCGAAATCACCGGAGCGATCACCAGCATGCGCGAAAACCGGTCCGTCAGCAGGTACGCGGTGGCGCCCGGAATGATGAGCATGGCAACCACCAGGACCACGCCTACCGTCTGCAGTGCCACCACCGACGTCAGCGCCAGCAGTCCCAGCAGCAGCGCGCCGAGTCGTTTCGGGGACAGCCCGATGGCGTGGGCGTGCGTGGGATCGAAGGCGTACAGGGTGAGGTCCCGCCGCTTCAGGATCAAAATGGCGAACGCCACGACTCCCAGCACGAGGACCTGGATGAGGTCCGGGATGCTGACGCCCAGCAGGTTCCCGAAGATGATGTGGTTGAGGTCGGTCTGGCTCGGCGTGACGGAGATCAGCACCAGGCCGAGGGCGAACAGCGACGAGAAGACGATGCCGATGGCCGCGTCCTCCTTGACCCGGCTGGTGTTCCGGACCACCCCGATGAGGGTCACCGCGATCAGGGCAAACACCAGGGCACCCAGCGCGAAGGGCGCGCCCACGATGTAGGCAAGCACGACGCCGGGAAGCACTGCATGGGAGACGGCGTCGCCCATGAGCGACCAGCCGATGAGCACCAGCCAGCAGCTCAGCACCGCGCAGACAATGGCGGCGAGCGCGGTGGTGAGGATGGCGCGGACCATGAAGTCATAGCTCAGCGGTTCCAGCAGGAGGTCGAAGAGGTCCATGGTCAGTTCCTGCCCTGTTGGTTCGAGAGATCCTGCGCCTGGCGGCCCGCGCCGGAAGCATCCGGAGCGTCCTGGTCCGGGAGGTCCTCATCCGGAAGCGCCCGGTTGAGGACATCCAGGCCGAATGCCATGGCCAGGTTCTCCGGCTGCAGCACCACCTCGGGCGCTCCGTGCATGAGCACCTTGCGCATGAGCAGCACGGCCTCGTCGCACAGTTGCGGCAGGGCGTGGAGGTCGTGCGTGGAGATCAGGATGGTGCAGCCGTCCGCCGCGAGCTCGCGCAGCAGGCGTGTGATGGTGGCTTCCGAGCGCTTGTCCACGCCGGCGAACGGTTCGTCAAGGAGCATCATGGTGGCGCCCTGGGCGATGCCCCGGGCAACGAAGGCACGCTTCTTCTGTCCGCCGGACAGCTGGCCGATCTGCCGGTTCGCGAACTCGGAGAGTTCCACCCGGTCAAGGGCAAGCTCGACGGCGGCGCGGTCCGCCTTCGACGGACGCCGTGTGAATCCCTGGTGCCCGTAGCGGCCCATCATCACCACGTCCCGGACGGACAGCGGGAACTGCCAGTCCACGTCCTCGCTCTGCGGAACGTAGCCGATGCCGCCTTCCTTGCGGGCCTTGGCCGGCGGAGAACCGTTGATGAGCACGCGGCCGGCGTCGGGCTTGATCATGCCCATGATGGCCTTGAACAGCGTTGACTTTCCCGAGCCGTTCATGCCGACCAGCCCGCAGATCCGGGCGGGCTCCAGGCTCAGGGAGGCGCCGTCGAGGGCGAGCACCTCGCCGTAGTGCACCGTGACGTTTTCCACCAGGATGGCGGGCTGCGGCGCGGCAGGCTCAGCCGTGGCTGGCTGCGGCGTGGCGGAGGCGCTCACGATGCAGCCCCTGCCAGTGCGGTGGTGATCAGCTGGGAGTCGTGCCGGATGAGGTCAAGGTACGTTGGCACCGGCCCGTCCGATTCGGAGAGCGAGTCCACATAAAGCACGCCGCCGAACTTGGCGCCGGTGGCCTCCACCACCTGCCTCATGGGTGCGTCGGACACGGTTGATTCGCAGAAGACGGCCGGGACCTTGTTCTTCCGGACGAAGCCGATGGCGTCAGTGATCTGCTGTGGCGTTGCCTGCTGCTCCGCATTGACCGCCCAGATGTACACCTCTTCCAGGCCAGCGTCCCGCGTCAGGTAGGAGAATGCGCCCTCGCAGGTCACGAGGGCCCGCTGGTTCTTCGGAACTGCTGCCAGTTTGGCCTTCATCTCGTCCTGCACAGCCTGCAGCTTCGCCTTGTAGGCCTTGCCGTTCGATTCAAAGACCTTGGCGTTCTGGGGATCCAGCTCGGAGAAGGCCTTCACCATGTTGTCCACATAGATCTGCACGTTGACCGGCGACATCCACGCATGCGGGTTCGGCTTGCCCTTGTAGGAGTCCTCGCTGATGGGCATCGCGTCCACGCCGTCGCTCACCACGGCATGCCGGACGTCCACGCCCTCCACGAACTGCGCGAACCACGCCTCGAGGTTGAGCCCGTTGTCCAGGATCAGGTCCGCCTGCGATGCTTTCCGGATGTCACCCGGGGTGGGTTCGTACCCGTGGATTTCCGCGCCGGCCTTGGTGATGGACTCCACCCGCAGCTTGTCGCCAGCCACGTTCTGGGCAACGTCCGCCAGCACCGTGAACGTGGTCAGCACCACCGGGCGGCCGTCGTCGCCCCGGCCGGAGGTGCTCCCGCCGCAGGCGGCCAGGGCCAGGCTGAGAAGCACGACGGCGGCGGCTCCCGTCCCGCGGGCGGCCGCGGCGCTGCGGGCAACGGACTGGCTGGACACGGCGTGCGTCGTCGCGCGCCGGCGGGCGATGGTTCGGCGGACAACTTTGGCACACCGAAACAGAGAGTTAGGCATGCCGAATATTCTACGGTGGCGACCGGGCCCCTGCAACGCGGGTCCCGCCGTCGAACTCCACGCCGCCCGTCCGGACTACGCTTGAAGGATGGCGACCATCCGACGCACCGTTCCCCCGCCGCGCGCGGACTTCTACCGGTTTTCGCCGCTGGACTTCACCACGGTGGGCCTCTACGTGACTCTCGCCGTGTTCTTCGCCGTGGCCGGGGACCTCCTCCTTCCGCTGCTCCGGCAGCTTGCCCCGACCCCCGCCGTCGCGTCATATGGAGTAAACCTCCTGTTCTACGGGTGCCTTGGCATCCTGGCACTGTTCGCCGCCCGCCAGGTGGTGGCGCGCGACCTCAGGGTGCTGGCCACCAGGCCGTGGTTCACCGCAGCAATGGTGCCGGCATCGGTCCTCGCCATGATGATTTTCACCGCCGTGCTGGTGCTGGTGGGCGGCACCACGGAGACGTCCGCCAACCAGGCCGGGCTGCAGGTGCTCATGCGGCAGGTGCCCGCGTGGCTCATGGTGCCGCTCGTCGTTGTGGTGGGACCGTTCGTGGAGGAGTACATCTTCCGGCACCTGCTGATCGGCAAACTCAGCAGGCGCCTCAATATCTGGATCTGCTGCGCCCTGTCCGTGGTGCTCTTCGCCGCCCTGCACATCGTGGGCCAGGAAGCCCTCACCCTTGCCGCACTCATGCCCTACCTGGCCATGGGCGCAACCCTGGTGTTCGTGTACGTGTGGACCGGCCGGAACCTGATGTTCTCCTACTTCGTCCACGCGGCCAAGAACCTGCTGGCCGCCATCTTCCTCTACTCGATCCCGCCGGAACTGCTCGACCAGCTGCAGCACGTGCAGGGGTAGTGCCCCGGCACGCGACCGCCGCTGCCCTGTTCACGGCGACCGCCGGCGTCGTAGTTTTGTCCCATGGGACTCAACATTCAGATCACCGTCGACTGTAAGAATCCACACGATCTCGCCGACTGGTGGGCCGAAACGCTGGGCTGGGCCGTGGAGCCGCAGGACGAAGGCTTCATCCGCTCCATGATTGAGCAGGGCTTCGCCACGGACGCTGACACGCTGACCCACAGCGGCAAGCTGGTGTGGCGGGACGGCGCGGCGATCCGCCCGGGTGAGGAGATCGAAGCCAAGCAGCCTGCGCGGCGCATGCTGTTCCAGATATCGCAGGAAGAAAAGACCGTGAAGAACCGCGTCCACTGGGACGTCCGCCTTGAGGGCAAGGACAAGGATGTGGCACGCAAGCAACTGGAGGCGCGCGGCGCGACATTCCTCTGGACCGCCAACCAGGGCCCGCATTCCTGGCACACCATGGCGGACCCCGAGGGCAACGAGTTCTGCATCAGCTGACCCGATTACTAGACTTGGACGGTGAGCAACGAAATCCCCGCCAAGGTATCCGATGTGTTCGACCCGTCGCGCTGGCGCACCGTGTCCGGCTTCGACGACTTCCAGGACATGACGTACCACCGGCAGGTGGAGCGCTCCGCAGACGGCGCGGTGGTGCGGGACCTGCCCACGGTCCGGATCGCCTTCAACCGCCCCGAGGTCCGCAACGCCTTCCGCCCCGGCACGGTTGACGAGCTCTACCGCGCCATGGACCACGCCCGGATGACCCCTGATGTCGCCACGGTCCTGCTCACCGGCAACGGTCCCTCGCCCAAGGACGGAGGGCACTCCTTCTGCTCCGGCGGGGACCAGCGGATCCGCGGCCGGGACGGGTACCGCTACGCAGACGGCGAAACCCAGGAAACCATCGATCCCGCCCGGGCCGGTCGGCTCCACATCCTGGAGGTCCAGCGGCTCATGCGGACCATGCCCAAGGTGGTCATCGCCGTCGTGAACGGCTGGGCAGCCGGCGGAGGCCATTCCCTCCATGTTGTCTCGGACCTCACCATCGCATCCCGCCAGCACGGCAAGTTCAAGCAGACCGACGCCACCGTGGGAAGTTTCGACGCCGGCTACGGCTCGGCGCTGCTGGCCCGCCAGATCGGCCAGAAGGCCGCCCGGGAGATCTTCTTCCTGGCCCGCGAATACTCGGCCGACGACATGGTCCGGATGGGCGCCGTCAACGAGGCCGTGGACCACGAACGGCTCGAGGAAGTGGCGCTGGAATATGCCGCGGACGTCGCCCGGCAGTCCCCGCAGGCCATCCGGATGCTGAAGTTCGCCTTCAACCTCGCCGACGACGGCCTGGCCGGCCAGCAGGTTTTCGCCGGCGAAGCCACCCGCCTGGCCTACATGACCGATGAGGCCGTGGAGGGCAAGGAGGCCTTCCTCGAGAAGCGCGATCCGGACTGGTCCAGGTTCCCGCACTACTTCTAAAGCACCACTAGCCAAAGGCAGCCCCATGATTCCCAGGCCCACGTTTCCAAGGCAGGCGAAGTGAACATCGAACCCGCTCTCAAGGCGCTGGCCGCCGCCCTCCACGGTGAGGGGCCCGCCGTCGAGCTTTCCGACGGCCCCAACGGCGAGCCCGTGGTCCGGCTCGTCGAGACCCCCGGGATCGACGACGCCGCCGTAGTGGTCCGCACCTCCGGGTCCACCGGCACGCCGAAGGCGACTGTCCTGACGGTGGATGCCCTCGCGGCGTCGTCCATGGCCACGGCGTTCGCGCTCAAGGGTGAGGGCCAGTGGCTCCTGGCGCTGCCGGTGCAGTATGTGGCCGGCGTGCAGGTGCTGGTGCGGTCGCTCTTCGCCGGCACGCGGCCCTGGGCCATGGACCTGTCCAACGGGTTCACCACGGACGGCTTCACTGCCGCCGCCCTGGAGCTGACGGACAAGATCCGTTTCACGTCCCTGGTTCCCGCGCAGCTGCAGCGTCTGCTGGAGGAGCCCTCCACGGACACGCTGGCTGTACTGCGGCGCTTCAACGGGATCCTGCTTGGCGGCGGGCCGGCATCCGCAGAGCTCCTTGAGTCCGCCCGGGACGCCGGCATCCGCGTGACCACCACCTACGGCGCGGCGGAGACCTGCGGCGGCTGCGTCTACGACGGGTTTCCGCTCGAGGGCGTGGCCGTCCGGTTGTCCGAGGATGGACGCATCCACCTGGGCGGAGCCACGCTGGCCGCCGGTTACCTGGACGCTCCGGGCCTGACCCGGGAGGCATTCGCCGAGGACGACGGCATGCGCTGGTACCGCACCAACGACCTCGGCGTGCTGGACTCCGACGGCCGCCTCACCGTCCTGGGCCGCGCGGATGACGTCATCATCACCGGCGGCGTCAAAGTCTCCGCCGCGCATGTGCAGGCCGAGCTGGAAAAGTCCGACGGCGTGACCGCGGCGTTCGTGGCCGGCGTCGAGTCCGCGATGTGGGGCCAGGCCGTGGCAGCCTATGTGGCCGTGGCAGGCCCCACCCCTTCCGAGGCCGACGGGGAGGCGTGGGCCGAGCAATGGCACCGTACGCTGGGACTGCTGGCCCCCAAGACGGTCCTCCCGGCCGGCGAACTGATCATGCTGCCGAACGGGAAACCCGACAGGCTGGCGATGATTGAACGGCTCAACGCCCTCCATCAGGGAAAATAGACTAGTTCCCGGCACGCCGCGATGATGCGGCACGGGCAATGTCCCACCGAACTCATCACAAAACGTTCCACCGAACGTCCACCGAACCAACACGAGGTACTCACCGTGGCCACAGCCGCACAATGGATCCAAGGCGCCCGGCTCCGCACCCTGCCGGCCGCGATCGCCCCTGTCCTGATCGGCACGGCGGCGGCATACGAGCTGGGCGCTTTCCGCCCGCTCAACGCCATCCTGGCGGCGCTGGTGGCACTCCTGCTGCAGGTGGGCGTCAACTACGCCAACGACTACTCGGACGGGATCCGCGGAACGGACGAGAACCGGGTGGGGCCGCTACGGCTCGTGGGATCCGGCGCCGCGGCCCCGGAGCACGTCAAGTACGCCGCGTTCGGTGCGTTCGGGGTGGCCATGCTGTTCGGGCTGGTCCTCATCATCCTGACGCAGACGTGGTGGCTGCTCCTCGTGGGCCTCGGCTGCGTGATGGCCGCGTGGGGCTACACCGGGGGCAAGAACCCTTACGGGTACATGGGCCTGGGCGACGTGTTCGTGTTCGTCTTCTTCGGCCTGGTGGCCACACTGGGCACCACGTACACGCAGGCGGGCCAGATTAGCCTGGCCGCCGTCGTGGGCGCGATCGGCACCGGGCTCATAGCCTGCGCCCTGCTGATGGCCAACAACGTACGCGACATCCCGTCCGACATCCAGGCCGGGAAACGCACCCTCGCCGTGCGGCTGGGCGACAAGCACGCCCGTGAAAGCTACGTGCTGATGCTCGCCGTCGCCATCCTGCTGGTGGTGATCCTCGCGCCCGTCCGGCCCTGGATGCTGATCGTGCTGCTGCTCATCCCGGCCTGCCTGATGCCCGCGTGGCTCATGATCAACGGCCGGAAGCGCAAGAGCCTCATCCCGGTCCTGAAGCAGACCGGCCTCATCAACCTCGGCTACGCGGTGCTGTTCTCGCTGGGACTCGTGCTGAGCCACGGGGCCTGAGAGCCTCGGGGCCTGACGCGGCCCACGATGCCTGGGAGCCTGGCGGCTCCGGGCGGCCCCCGGGCCTAGCTGCTCAGCGCGGGAGCGGGCTGCTCAGCGCGGGAGCGGGTTGCTTCCTAGGCTTCCTTGTTCCGGAGGTCGTTGCGGACCGTGATGTCCGGGTTGGAATCGACCAGGCGGTCCTCGGCGTCGGCGTCGTCCACTTCACCGGCGGAGCGCAGGGGCTTGGCGCGGCCCGAGAAGCGGGCGTGCAGGGAGGCCGTAGCGGCATCGCGCTGCTTCTGGAAAAAGAGGTAGCTGAGGGCGAAGGAAATCAGCCCGGCGCAGACGACGGCAAGCAGCCATCCCAGCTGCAGGAAGACGAACAGCGCAAACAGCGGAGCGAAGAGGGCGAGCCGGATCAGGGAGTATTTCAAGAATGCCACCATCCAAGTTTAGCCGCCCTCCCTGAACGTAGCCTCCCACCGGAGGCTGGCTTTGCATCTGCCCCGGATCGCCTGGCTGGCGCGGTTTCCTGCCCCTTGTGGCCGGGATCCGCGACAAGAATTCACCGGCCTTTTGGTGGCGGGTTCTGTGGGCATACTGTAATCTCCGCAAGGGCATCCGGCGGCTAGACTGATTGCATGCTCCGTGTTGCCATTGCAGTCGCCGTTCTTGCCATATACGTCTACGGACTTGTGGACGTGATCCGGACTGATTCGCACCTCACCCGGGGATTCTCCAAAACAACCTGGATCATCATCGTTGTCTTCCTGCCGATCATCGGTGCCGCCCTGTGGTTCCTGATCGGACGCCCCCGCTATTCGGCTCCGGTACCTCAGACGTACCGCCACCCCACTGCGCCCGACGACGACCCCGATTTCCTCCGCAACCTGGAGCAGCGACGCCGCAACCAGGCCGAAGCCGAGCGCCTCAGGAAGCTGAAGGACGACCTCGAGTCGAAGAAACCCAAGCCCGGCGCCGGTCCGCACGGCAGCGGCAGCCCCAGCACGGGGAGCTCGGGCACGCCTGGCGCCGCGGGAGATGCCAGCGCCGAGGGCAATCCCGAGATCAAGTAGTCCGGTCCGGCCCGAGCTTGTGCCGGCAACCGGCGGGCCCGCGATTCTCCAAATATGGCCGCCTGGCACCCCGCCGGGCGGCCCTTTTTGGCGAATGGCGGAACCGGGGAGCCCCAGCCCGAGGCCCGACTGGTCCTCCACACGGGACCATATCTGTGGACAACGCGCTGCGACCTCGTTCCGGGATCAGAATGCTTCTATGCCGCGCCCCCGCCCGCTTCCTCCCCCGCTGTCGGGGCAGCCGTTCACCATAAAGCAGGCCAAGGCTGCCGGACTGACCCGCCGGCGTTCGAGGGCCCGGGACCTGGCCAGCCCCTGCCACGGCGTGCGGATTCCGGCGTCGGCCGACCTCACCCTGCTGGTCCGGGCCAGATCCCTGGCTTTGGCTACCGGAGCGGTCGCCAGCCACCTCACGGCCGCTGCGCTGTGGGGATTTCCGTTGCCCCGTTGCTTCGACACCCACGTGGTCGTGCATCTCACGTGCAGGCCGGGCGCCAGGGCGGTGCGGCGCAAGGACGTGCGCGGCCACCAGGCAGTCCTCATGCCGGAGGAAATCGTCGAAGGCCGTCTCGTGGCCTGCACGTCCCCGCTGCGGACCTGGTTTGATCTGGCCGGTGTGCTGGACCTGCAGGACCTCGTCATCGCCGGCGACTTCCTGTTCAGGCGCCGGAACCCGCTGTCCACGCTGGCTGCCCTGGACGCCTACCTCGCCACGAAGGCAGGCCGGCCCGGCTACCGCAAGGCCGTGAAGGCCCGTGCGCTGATCCGGGCGGACACCGATTCGCCCAAGGAAACTGAACTGCGCCTCCTGCTGGTTCGGTCCGGACTCCCCGAACCAGCCATCAACCTGCCGCTCCTGGATGAAACCGGCGGCTGGATCCAGGACCCGGACATGTCCTACGAAAAGTTCAAGATCGCCATCCAGTACGACGGCGGCCACCACGCCTCCCCCACCCAGCGGCGGAGCGACATTTTCCGTGACGAGAACGCGCGCGGGCTCGGCTGGCACGTGGTGGTCCTGACCCAGTGGGATCTGGACCCGTTCGGGCCCGGCATGGAGCCCTCCGCCGTGACTAGGGTGCGCGCGGCACTGGTTAGCCGCGGCTGGAAGCCCGGGCGCTAAGCCTCGCCGATTCGCCAAAAATGGCCGCCCAGCGTACGTGCTGAGCGGCCATTTTTGGCGAATCGGTGAATGGGAGGGGCCCCGTCGGCTGCCTCGGCGGAACCCCGAAGCTACAGCCCCGCCTTACAGCCCCGAGTAGGAGTGCAGGCCGTTGAAGAACTGGTTCACGATGGTGAAGTTGAAGACCACGCACAGGTAGCCCACGATCGACAGCCAGGCCGCGCGGGTGCCCGTCCAGCCGCGGGTGGCCCGGGCGTGCAGGTAGCCGGCGTAGACCACCCAGATCACGAACGTCCATACTTCCTTGGTGTCCCAGCCCCAGAAGCGGCCCCACGCCTTCTCGGCCCAGATGGCACCGAACATGAGGGTGAACGTCCAGCCGATGAAGGCGATGGCGTTGATCCGGTAGGAGAGGTTCTCCAGGCTCAGGGCGGACGGCACCAGGCGCATGAAGCCCAGCTTGTCCTGGCCGCCGGCCGCGATGATCTTCTGCCGGTGTGACTGCACGAGTTGCAGTGCGGACATGGCGAACGTCAGGGTGAACAGGGCCGAGGAGAGCACCGCGATGGAAACGTGGATGACCAGCCAGTAGCTTTGCAGCGCCGGCACGAGGTGGCCCACCGGGGTCCAGTAGGCCACTGAGGCAGCAACCAGCATGATGATCACCAGGCCCACCACGAAGGTGCCGAGGAAGCGGAGGTCGCGGCGGATCAGCACCACCAGGAACACGGCCACAGCCACGAAGGCGCCGGTGGTCAGGAACTCGTACATGTTGCCCCACGGCACACGGCCTGCGCCGACGGCACGCGTCAGCACACCGGCAGCGTGGATCGAAGCACCCAGAACCGTCAGCGCGACGGCAACGCGGGCGGGAACGCGGCGCTCGGCGTCGTACTTCATGCTGGCATTGGCGGTCCGTCCCGCTCCGCTGCCGTTCCCTCCCGCAGAAACGGACGACGACGGCCGCTCGGCTCGGCCGGCAGGCCCGGCCAGGTGCCCCGCAACACGGTCGGCATCCCCGGCAGCACTGCTGACGGAGCCAGCGGCCACGGGGACCTTTGCGCCGGCGTCTGCCGCTGCTGCGTCGGCTGTGGCCGCTTTGAGGTCCACAGCGCGGAGTGCCCTGCTGCTCTTGGCCAGGTCCCACGCGAAGGCTATGAACGCCACCGTGTACGTGCCGCCGGCCAGCAGCATGAAGAGCTCACTGTACTGGCCCATGGTTTCGTTGATGGGGAACATTACTGGTCCTTCTTTGACTCGTTCGAGCCTGCTGTTGACTGGATGAAGTCTTCTGAGGTCATTGCCGCGGAGGCGTCGGCGCCGTCGGCCGAGGCATCCATCGGCCCGGTGCCCGCCGGGCCATTATCCGCCAGTTCGCTGGGAGGTTTCTGGGAGTCCAGGCCCCACGCCTCTGCCAGCAGCCCGCGGAGCGCAACCGCTTCGCCGGCCAGCCTGTGGTCCTCGCCGCGGGCCAGGAGGCCGTATTCCACCATGGTGCGGCCGTCCTCGTGCGTCCCGGTGCGGACCCAGACGCGCCGCCGGTTGACGTAGAGCGAGACGACGAGCCCCGCCACGGCCAGCAGCGCGAAGATCAGGGCGGAGAGCTGGCCCGGATTGTGGTGGATGTCGACGCCGACGTACTTCTTCACGCCGTCGAAGGTGATGGAGCCCTTGCCGTCAGGCAGCGTGTACGTGTTGCCCGGGCCCAGGGTGATGCCGCCGGCCTTGAGGTCCCGGCTGTTGAGCGGCTTCAGGTCCTTGACGTCGAGCTCGAACACGTTCTGCGGTGAACCCTTGTCCAGGCCCAGATCACCGTAGTACGAGTTCAGGCTCAGCTGCGGGTTGATGAGGTCGGGGTCCCCGCTGAAGGAAATGCCCTTGTCCGTCACGAATGCCGTGGGCAGGAAGAACCCGGCAAACCCGAGCTGGTCCGGCTTGGCATCCGGAACCTTGATCACCACGGACGAGTAGTAGTTTTCGCCCTGGAGCTTCGCCACCACGGGGCCCTGCATGGCGATGTTGCCTTTGCCGTCCCGGACCGTCACCACCGGGGCGTAGCCGTTGCCGGTCAGGTAGATGCTGGTCCCGCCCAGGGTGACGGGATCGTTGACCTTGAGGACTTCCTTCTTGGCCGGCGCGCCCGGGTTCTCCTTGGTGGTGACGTCCGCCGTGAAGTCGATGGGCTGGCCGAACTTGCCCTTGGACTCTCTGTCAAACGTTGCCTGGAACTTGTCCAGCTGGATGGAGTACGGCTGCAGCTGGCTGCTCTGGAAGTTGGTGCCCGGCGTGAACTGGTCGTAGCCCACCAGCGTGTTCACGAACGTGTCGCCCTCCACGAGGATCCGCTGCCCGCTGTAGCCGAACAGCCCGCCAACAGCCACGGACACGAGCACGCCGATCAGCGACGTGTGGAAGACAAGGTTGCCCACTTCCTTGAGGAAGCCGCGCTCCGCCCCCAAAGACGGCCGCGCGCCGTCGTCGTGCCGTACGTCAACGCGGTAACCGCGTTTCCTGAGCAGCGCGGCTGCGTCTTCAATAGCGTCCGACGCCGGGACGCCGGCTTCCGCCGGCAGCACCAGGGTGCCGTACTCCGGCAGGCGGGAGAGGCGTTTTGGGGTGCGCGGCGGCTGGGAGCGCATGGCCCGGTAGTGCGCGATGGCACGGGGAACGACGCAGCCGATCAGCGAAATGAACAGCAGGATGTAGATGGCCGAGAACCAGGCCGAGGAGTAGACGTCGTAGAGCTGCACCGAATCGAGGATCTTGCCGTAGTCCGGGTGGTCCTTGATGTACTGCGTGACTATCGACGGGTTTGCCGGGCGCTGCGGAAACAGCGATCCCGGCACCGCGGCCACGGCGAGCAGCAGGAGGAGGAAGAGTGCTGTGCGCATGCTGGTCAGTTGGGTCCACGCCCAGCGGAGCATGCCGATGATCCCCAGCGCCGGGAGCGCCGCGTCGGCCTTGGCCGCATTGACGGGGTCCTTGCGGGGATCTTCGGGCGCAGCCTTGGGGCTGGCCGCTCCGGGGGAATTCTTAGTTGGCTTCACACGCTCGCTCATCAGATCGGCAATTTCACATCGTTTTGGAACCAGTACTGCAACTGCGTGACCCAGGCTCCCCAGACACCCGTGGCCATCAGGACGCCCAGGGCAATCAGGACGCCGCCGCCCGTCCGCTGGATGGCCACCCGGTGGGTGCGGAAGAAGGACAGGACCCCGGCGCCGCGGCGCACCGCGAGGGCGATCAGGAGGAACGGAATGCCTAGGCCAAGGCTATAGACGAATGCCAGGAAGGCGCCCTTCGCGGCCGAAGAGCCGCCGGAGAGGCTCAGGAGCTGCACGGCCGAATAGGTGGGGCCGATGCAGGGTGCCCATCCGAGGCCGAAGGTGATCCCGAGCAGCGGCGCGCCCCAAAGGCCTGCCGGCGGTTTGGCATGGATCTTGGCGTCGCGCTGCAGCCAGCTAAAGCCGCCCATGAACACCACGCCCATGATGATCACCAGGACCCCGAGGAGCTGCGTGATCCAGGCATTCTGCGAGCCGGTGATCAGCGTTCCCAGCTGGCCGAAGGCCCCGCCGAGCAGCACGAAAATGACGGAGAACCCGAGCACGAACAAACCGATCCCGGCAAGCATGCGGCCGCGCTTTTGCTTCTGCAGGTCCACACCGGTCAGCCCGGTGACATAGCCCAGGTATCCGGGCACGAGCGGCAGCACGCAGGGCGAAAGGAAGGAAACGAAGCCTGCCAGCAGCGCCACCGGGATGGCAAGCAGGAGTGATCCGTTCAGGATGGCTTCGGCGAAGGGGCTGTTCACGTTGGGAGACCGCCGCTACTCAGCCACGGCGGATTCGATGAGGGCCTTGAGGGTGCCCTTCTGGATCTCCCCGAGCACGCGCGAAGCCACCCGGCCCTGCTTGTCAATGACGAGCGTGGTGGGGACCGCACCCGGGGGCACGAGTCCGGACACGGCCAGCAGCACGGCGCCGTCCTTGTCGTTGAAGCTCGGGTAGGTGAGGCCGAATGTCTTGTCGAAGGCGTCGGCCGTAGCCTTCTCGTCACGCAGGTTCACGCCGAGGAACTGCACGCCCTTGCTCTTGAACTCCTGGTGGAGGGCCTCGAGGGACGGGGCTTCCACCCGGCACGGCGCGCAGGCAGCGAACCAGAAGTTCAGCACGGTCACCTTGCCCAGGAAGTCCCTGGCCGTTACGGCGGTGCCGTCAAAAAGGTTGCCCTTGATGTCGACGGCGGACTTGCGGTCGGCCGCTGCGAATTCAGTCACCGAGCCGTCGCCGGCCACGTAGTTCTTGTTGTCCCCCGCTTTGGCCTGCTTGGCCAGGGCGTCTTCCTGCGCGCACGCGGACAGCCCCAGCGTGAGGGCAGTCAGGGCTAGGCCACCGGCGGCAAGAACGCTGCGCCGGGAACTTATGGGGCTGTTGGGCATGGTTAGGCTCCGGGGGTGGTGGAGGCGCCGGGCAGAAGGGCTGCGGCCGGTTCGCTGTACTCGACGCGGAGGAGGGTGCCGTCGCCGTCGAAAATCAGGGAGGTGAGTGACGTCAACGTGCACTCGCGCTTGCGCGGGTCATGCCACAGCGGCTTTCCCTCCGCGCTGAGCCGGGTGGCCCAGATGGGCAGCTGGTGGCTGACCATGACGGCCTCAGCGCCGTCGCCGCCGAGTTCAATTGCCTTGGCCCGGGCGTCCTGCACTGCTTCCCTCACCCGGGCGGCCTGGTCCTTGTACGGCTCACCCCATGAGGGCCTGAGCGGGTTGACGAGCTGGGGCCAGTGCCGGGGCTTGAGCAGCTCGGCCTTGGTGACCTTGAGGCCTTGGAAGTGGTTTTCGGCCTCGATGATGCGCTGGTCCGTATGGATCTCCAGGCCGAGGGCCCGGGACGTTGGCTCCGCCGTCTCCTGGGCGCGGGTCAGCGGGGAGGCCACCAGATAGACAATCTTTGCGCCCTGGGAAACCCGGTCGCGGAAGTGCTCCGCGAGGGTCTGCGCCATCTGCTGGCCTAGCTCGGAGAGGTGGAACTCAGGCAGCCTGCCGTACAGGACGCCCTCGGGATTGTGGACCTCGCCGTGGCGGAGCAAATGAACAGTGGCTTGGGGCATGTCTACCAGTTTCTCAAAGATGTCGGACGATCTGAAATCTTCTACATCTAGTAGAACTCAGGAATTTTTAAAAATGTTCCCCGGCGATGGAATAAAAGATGCAAATGCATGTTTATACTGGATGCAGCAGTTAGTTGATACTTCAACAAATGAAGCTTCAACCGGAACATTCCGCTTCGTCCACAGATTCAAGGAGAACCATCATGGCACTTCCCACCAACGTCACCGCCGGCACCTGGACCCTCGACAACTCGCACAGCGAAATCGCCTTCACCGTCCGCCACGCGGGCATCAGCAAGGTCCGCGGCCAGTTCAAGGAAGCGGCCGCAACGCTGGACCTCGCCGAGAACGTCGCTGACTCCCGGATCAACGCCACCATCCAGACCGCGAGCTTCGACTCCGGCGACGTGAACCGCGACGGCCACGTCCGCGGCGAAGACTTCTTCGACGTCGAGAAGTTCCCGGAAATCTCCTTCGTTTCCAACGGGCTGGTTGCCACGGGCGACGGCTACGAGCTCCAGGGCGACCTCACCATCAAGGGCGTTACCCGCCCGGTGGCCCTCGAGACCGAATTCAACGGCGTGGCCGTGGACCCGTTCGGCAACACCCGCGCCGGAGTTTCCGCGGAAACCACCATCAGCCGCAAGGACTTCGGCCTGACCTGGAACGCCGTGCTGGAAGCCGGCGGCGTGCTGGTCAGCGACAAGGTGGCCATCAACCTGGAACTGGCCTTCATCGCCCCCGCCGCGTAGGTTGCTCGGCTAGGTTCCTAGCCACGCAGTACGCCGCCGACGCCCCGCCCGTGAACTCCACGAGCGGGGCGTTTTGCGTTGGCCGGGACATGGTCCGGGACCTCCTAGAATTCGCCAAATCGCGGGTCTACAGTGAGAGCCATGAGCAACCCCAGCGATGAACCGCAGCCTCAGCAGCCGGGCTCCGAGCCGCCGCTTGAGGACCATCCCGCGCCCGCGGGACAGCAGCCGACCGGGTCCCGGCCGGCAGCGTCGCAGCCACCCGCGTCTCCGGCACCCGCATCCCAGCCTCCCGCGTCGCAGCCAGGGGTGTCTCCGGCGGCAGGGCAGCCGGGATGGCAGGACGGGCCGCCGTCGGGGCAGGCGCCGCAACAAGCGGCAGGGCAGCCGGGCTGGCAGGACGGGCCGCCGTCGGGGCAGCAGGGCTGGCAGGCGGGGCAGCCCGGCGGCGCCGGACGCTTCACGATGCCCGCCGACCGGCCGCGCAGCTTCTACGAGGTCATGCCCAACGGCGGCTTCTCGGGCATCTTCGAGGTGACAAATCTCCCCACGGAACTCAAAGTGTCCTACTGGGTCTGGGTGATCGGTGGCCTGCTGGGCCTGTTGGGTGGAGTGATCGGGCTGTTCGGGGCGCTGGTGCTCTTTGCGATCCTGCCCGGCCTGGCCATCCTGGTGCTGTTGCTTGTGCTCGTGGCACTTGCACTGGCCGCTGCTCAGATCGTTCTTGCGATGAAGATGAAGGAAGGCCGGGAGTGGGCCCGGCTGGCGCTGACGATTGTCGCGGGCGTATCGCTGCTTTTGGCGGCCATCAATTCCAGTTTCGCGGGGGGCCAGGGCGGTAACTGGCTGGGATTCCTGATCAGCCTGGTGGCAACCGTGCTCATGTGGGTGCCCAACTCGCAGAGTTGGTTTGCGGCCGCACGGGGTTCCGCCTGATCTCCAGTTCGCGTCGCCAATTAGGGTCGCCGCGGCAGGCGCCGCCGCTTCGTTTGAGGCGCTTCAACGCGGGCCCCGAGCCGCCTTCCCGGCCTGCGGACGCGCCGCACGAATACCTCTGTGGAATGATCCTCACGGTGCCCGCCGAGGGGTACGGTGGAAGTGAACCATGCTGGGGGCAGGGCAGGCTACTGAACCCGGTGGCCGATCCCGACGTCAACACGCAAAGGACCGCTCATGAGCACTCCTCCAGTTCCCCCAACGCCCAGCGACCCGAACTCCAACGAGCCGAGCCAGGACGCTGCGGAAGCACGCGGCGCGCAGCCCCGCTATGGCCAGGATGCTCCGCAGTACGGCCAGAACACGCCGCCCGCTCCCCAGTACGGCCAGAACACGCCGCCCGCTCCCCAGTACGGCCAGAACACGCCGCCCGCTCCCCAGTACGGCCAGAACACGCCGCCCGCTCCCCAGTACGGCCAGAACACGCCCCGGTACGGTCAGGGCGCACCTCAGCAGCCGCAGTATGGACAGAACGCGCCCCAGTACGGCCAGCAGTCCTCTGCCCCGTCCCCCTTCGGTCAGGCACAGTCCGGCAAGTCCCCGTACGGTCAGTCACCTTACGGCCAGCCCCCGTACGGGTATCCGTCGGAACAGCCGCAGGGTGGAACCGGAGCCGGTGCGCCGCAGCTGGTGAACACTTCCTTTTGGATGATCCTCGGCGCCGGCGTCCTGTCCGTCCTGTCAGTCCTGCTGGCGATTCCGACCCTGGATGATCCCGCCATTCGCAACTCGTTCGAAGAGCAGCTCCGCGGAAGCGGCCAGAACGTGGCGTTCGACGACGTCAAGGGCTTCCTCATCGGAACCATGGTGGTCTTCGCCCTGATCGGCGCGGGCCTCTATGCGCTGGTGGCCTTCAACGTCCGAAAAGGCAGGAACTGGGCCCGCATCCTGGGAACGGTCCTGGCGGCGCTGTCCGTGTTTAGCATCTTCCCCCTTGGCCTGAACACGCTCGTGGGGCTCGTGGGCATCGCAGCGATTGTGATGCTGTACATGCCGGCGTCGGCATCGTACTTCCAGAAGCCCCAGCCGTTCGCCAACCCGTACTCGCAGCCGGGCGGCCCTTTCGGCCGCTAAGGCTCAGCCGCTAGGCTCACCCGCCAGCACCTGCACGAAAACCAACCAACGGGCGCGGATTCCAGGAAGGCCGGACTTACTCCGGCTGACCTGGGGTCTGCGCCCGTTGCGCGTGGTACGCCAGAATCTGCAGCTCAGTGGCCATGTCCACCTTGCGAAGATTCACGCCGTCGGGAACCTGGAGCATCACGGGCGCGAAGCTGAGGATGCTGTGTACCCCGGCCGCCACCACACGGTCGCACACACTCTGAGCCACGGCAGCGGGCAGGGCGAGGACCACCATATTGGCACCGGTCCGTTCCAGCACCGGCTCAAGGTCGGCCACATCGCTGACGCGGAGCCAGCCCACTTCATTGCCCACAACCATTTGGTCAGCGTCGAAAATGGCAACAACGTCGAAGCCCCTGGATTCAAAACCGCCGTACCTAGCGAGGGCCTTGCCCAGGTTACCGGCGCCGACGATCGCGACCTTCCAATCGTGCGTCAGGCCCAGCGCGGCGGCGATGTGACGGCTCAGATACTGGACCTCATAGCCCACGCCGCGCGTACCGTACGACCCCACATGGGACAGATCCTTGCGAAGCGTGGACGAGCTGACTCCCGACAGCTCGGCCAGCGATTCGGAAGATACGCGCTCGGTGCCCTCGGCCATCAGGGTGTTCAGGGCGCGCAAATAGATGGTCAGCCGGGCCACGGCCGCAGGCGGAATCTGCTTTCCGGCAGCTCCGGTGTCCCCGGGCACGGCCTGGGGTGGTGAATCGAGCGAGGTCACTATCTGCTCCATTGCGTCGCGTTGTGAGTCCACTCTAGATCCCCATCACTTATGTCAACAAAGCCGGTGCCATTGCGCGGAACAGGCTACTGCCTCGCCATCGCCTGACGCAGCACCCTGTCCAGCCTGGCTTCGTCAATTTTCCAGAAGTCCCGCTGGATTCCGTCCACGAGAACCACCGGGATTTCCTCTGCGTACTGGTCCCGCAGGGCGTCGTCGATGTCCACCGACCGCTCCGTCCACTCAAGTCCCAGGGCGCCAGTCACCCGCCCAACGGCGTCGCGCGCCGCGGCGCACAGGTGACAGTCAGCTTTGGTGAGGAGAACGACGTCGGGGTTTGCCATATTCCAACCGTATCGCGGCAGCGGCCTCGTCTGCCGGGCACATCCCCTGCATTGACTAGACTCAGTGGCATGCCCGAGGAGAAGTACGTCGCTGTGGTCACGCAGCCGGTTGCGCAGCCGCAACACGGCGAGGCCGCATTCTTCGACGTCGACAACACCCTCATGAAGGGCGCCAGCCTCTTCCACGTGGCCCGGAAAATGCACCAGCGCGGCGCGTTCACCCTTCCGCAGGCTGCCGGGATGGCGTGGAAGCAGTTCAAGTTCGTGCTCCGCGGCGAGAACATGGACGACGTCCACGCAGTGCGGGACTCCGCGCTGACGCTCGCGGCCGGCATCACGGAGGAGGACATCAAGGCCCTGGGCGAGGAAGTCTTCGACGAGATGATCGTCTCCCGGATCTGGCCGGGCACGAAAGCCCTGGCCGAGCAGCACCTGCGGGTGGGGCGCAAGGTCTGGCTGGTCACCGCCACTCCGATCGAGGTGGCCACAGTCATCTCCACTCGACTGGGGCTCACCGGCGCCCTGGGAACCGTGGGTGAGATCAGGGACGGCTTCTACACCGGCCGACTGGTGGGCGATATCCTGCACGGCGCTGCCAAGGCGGTGGCGGTCCAGGGCATCGCCGATGCCGAAGGCCTGGACCTCAAGCGGTGCTGGGCCTACAGCGACTCGTACAACGACATTCCGCTGCTGACCCTCGTGGGCCATCCGGTGGCCATCAATCCGGACGCGCGGTTGCGCAAGCACGCCCGCGAGCACAACTGGCCGGTCTACGATTTCCGTTCCGGCCGCCGCGCCGCCACGCTTGGACTCAAGGCCGCCACGGCCGGCGGGGCCATCTACGGCCTCTGGCGCGGCTACTCCCGCTTCCGCGCCCCCCGCGTCTGACGCGCATCCGTCCCACCGACGCGCAAAATCCCTGAGGACACCGGAATTCCCGCGTCTCAATGCAGTTTCCGCGTCGCCGGGCAGCGTGGGCGTCCCACACCAGAACGCAAAAATGCCCGCACCCTCGAAAGGGAGCGGGCATTGACGCGCAGGAAGTATCTCTACTTCTTATTGCGGCGCTGGTGGCGCGTCTTACGAAGCAACTTGCGGTGCTTCTTCTTGGCCATACGCTTGCGACGCTTCTTAATAACTGAACCCACGAAAGTTCCTTACAAACTAGATGCGTACCTGTCTGATGGAGAAGGTCCGTGGACTAAGCAACAGACTGAAACAACTGACAGATTCTTACAATGACGTAAAACGTTCTTTAACAGGGTACCGCTTATCCGGAGCACCTTCTGACCGCCACCCGCCATGACCTGCAGCGGCCCCCAAGGCAGCTGCATTGTCATGAAGACTGTGCGGACAACCGTGCGCCAGCTACTACGCGGTATCCGAGTGTCCGTCGACAACAGCGCCCTTGAGGTACTGTTCGACGGCGCTCTCCGGAACCCGATAGGACCGGCCGAACCGAACCGCGGGCATTTCCCCGGAGTGGACCAAGCGATACACGGTCATCTTGGAGACACGCATCAGCTCAGCCACCTCAGCCACGGTCAAGAACTTGGCGTTCGAGAAGTTCGACTCTGCGGACATTTCCCATATTCCTTTGCTCTCAGCATCTTGCGGCGACCCCAATTGTCTGCGGTGCGCCGATGCTGAGCCATCGGACAACCGTGTGCTAGTTACTCTAGATGCTCACGGGGCCATTGTGAAAGCCCGGCGTTTACGCGACGAAGCGGCAAGCTGTTCCAGCACGGATGCCGTCACATCCCACTCCATGCAGGCGTCGGTCACGCTCTGGCCGTAGACCAGCGCTGACCGTCCGGCGGCGTGCTCGGCGACGTCCAGGTTCTGGGCCCCGCCGACCAGGAAGCTTTCCAGCATGACGCCGGCGATGGCACCCGCTGCCTCACCCGTGCCTTCGAGCTGGGCGCCGATTTCAAGCGCAACCTCGGCCTGGCGGTGGTGGCTCTTGCCGCTGTTGGCGTGGCTGGCATCCACGATGAGCCGCGGGTTCAGGTTCTTGGCAGCGAGCTTGGCTGAAGCCGCCTCGACGTCGGCCGCGGAGTAGTTGGGACCCTTGCGTCCGCCGCGGAGAATCACGTGGGTGTCCGGGTTGCCCGCCGTGGCCACGAGGGCCGCCCGGCCGTCGCCGTCAATCCCCAGGAAGGCCTGTGCGGCCGCGGCGGCGCTGCAGGCGTCCACCGCCACCTGGAGGTCGCCGTCGGTCCCGTTCTTGAAGCCGATCGGCATGGACAGCCCGGAGGCCAGCTGGCGGTGGATCTGGCTTTCCGTGGTCCGGGCGCCGATGGCTCCCCATGACACCAGGTCCGCCATGTACTGGGGGCTGATCGGTTCGAGGAACTCCGTGGCGGCGGGCAGCCCCAGCGCCGTGACCTGCTGCAGGAAACGCCGGGCCGCGCGCAGGCCGCCGGCGATGTCGTGCGTCCCGTCCAGGCGAGGATCGTTGATCAGGCCCTTCCAGCCCACCGTGGTGCGCGGCTTTTCGAAGTACGCGCGCATGACGATCAGCAGGTCTTCCTTGTGCTTCTCGGCCTGGCTGACAAGGCGGCGGGCGTATTCGAGGCCGGCCTTGGGGTCGTGGATCGAGCACGGGCCCACGATCACCAGCAGGCGGTCGTCCACGCCGTCCATGATGGCCCGGACTTCGTCCCGGCCGCGTTCGACGACGTCTGCCACGCGGGCTTCCAGCGGCAGTTCTGCGATCATTTCCTGCGGGGTGGGCAGCGCAGTGAATTCACTGACCCTCAGGTTGGACGTGGATTGCTGCGGCGCGGACTGCTGCGATGCAATCTGCGCCGACGCGGGCTGTGCCGACGAGGGCTGCTGGGTTTCGGTGGCTGCGGTGCTCATGTGCGGGTCCTGTTCCGGGTGGGGCGGAGCGGGCCCAATCAGAACCCGCCGGAGAAATGGCGAAGGGCAGAGAATGATCTCTGCCCTGTTGGCTCTGAAGGAAAGTTGGATGCGTGTCAGTTAGACGCGGGCCCCTCCAGAGCCAACGAAAAATACGCATACCAACGGTTAGTCATAGCCAAGACCATAACGGCCGAACGCACGGTCCGCAAACCGGGGCGTCACAAAACTCCGCCGACGCCCCTCATCCCGTTTGTTGCCATCCGTGGCACAACTGGGTAGCAGCAGGTGCGGTTTTGAGCCGTCAAAACGACGTCTGCTGCTACCAAGTTGGGCGGGGGGAAGGCGGAACCTTCGCCTTAGCCCAGGAGCTTGCGCAGGAACTGCAGCTGCCGGATCCAGTGGTGCTCCTGGCCGCCTTCGTGGTTGTTGAAACGGTAGACGTCGATGTCCTTGGATGTCCCGCCGCCGGCGTCAGCCCCGTAGGCGTTGTAGCTGGCGAAGACGGTGGAGGGCGGGCAGACATCGTCCATCTGCGCCGCCGAGAACAGTGCCGGGACCGTCGCGGCGCGGCCCAGATTGACGCCGTCGAAGTAGTTCAGCACGGCCAGGATCGGCTCGTACCGCTCACGGTGCCGCCCCAGGAATGCGGCGATCTCGGAGTAGGGGCCGCGGGGCGTGATGTCGATGGCGCGCGGGAAGTCCTGCAGGAACGGGACATCGGGCAGTGCGGCGATAACGCCGTCGAGCCTTCCGGCAGCCAGCCCGGCGACGGCGACGGTGATGCCGCCGCCCTGGCTCACGCCGGCCACCACAACCCGCGAGGCGTCCACGTCCGGGTGCGCCTGCACGGCCTCGACGGCGCGGAACGCGTCCACATACACCCGCCGGTAGTAGTAGTCTTCACGGCTGCCGGCACCGCGCGTCATCAGCCCCGCGTAGGCTACATCGCCGGCCGAGGGGTGAGGATCGGCGGTGTCGCCGACCGCTCCCCCGTAGCCCTGCCCGCGCGTGTCCATGATGAAGTGCGCATAGCCCGCCTGGGCCCACTTCGTGTCCTGGTTTGCCAGGCCGCGGCCGCCGGAATAGCCGGCGTACTGCACGACGGCCGGCAGCCGCGTCCCAGCGTCCCTGTTCGCCGGGAGGTGCAGCCAGCCCTTGACCGGGGAGCCGCCGTAGCCGGCGAACGTGACATCGAAGGTGTCGATCACGGCCAGGTAGTTGTCCACCGGTTCGAAGACTGCGCCCAGCGGGAACTCCCCGGATTCGCTGATGGTCCGGTCCCAGAAGGCGTCAAAGTCGGCGGGAACCGTGACACCTGATGCGTAGCCGCGCAGCTGATCAAGCGGGAGATCGAAGAGGGGCATGGGGTTCCGTTCTCTGGGTCGGCAGGGTCTGCGTTCGTAGTATCTCAGAGCTTCGATCTCAGACCAGCGACGACTCGAACCTGTCCAGCGCCTGGGATGCGCGCACCAGGGCGCGCATCTCGGCCAGCCCTCCGGCTACCGCTCCTCCGGCTCTCGCCTGGACCAGCACATTGCCGAGCGCCGTGGCCTCGACCGGTCCGGCGACCACGCGCTTGCCGGTGGCTTCCGCGGTGAGCTGGCACAGGAGCCGGTTCTGCGAGCCGCCACCGACGATGTGCACGGTGTCGACGGCGACGTCGGCGAGCCGTTCGGCGTCCGCTATGGTCCGGGCGTAACCGGCGGCAAGGCTGTCCAGAATGCAGCGGACGATGCGGGCGGGCTCGTCCGGCAGGACGTGGCCGGTGTTCCGGACGGCGGCACGGATTCGCTCCGGCATGTTGTCCGGGGCGATGAACGCGGGGTCGTCCGCGTTGATCCGTGGGCCGCCCGCGGGCAGTGCGGCTGCGGCGTCCAGCAGTTCCGCAAGGGCAGGCCGGTGCCCTTCATGCGCCCACGTGCGCTGGCATTCGCTGAGCAGCCAGAGCCCGCCGACGTTGCGCAGGTACCGGATGGTGCCGTCCACGCCGCGTTCGTTGGTGAAGTTCGCCGCCCGGCTGGCCTCGGTGAGGACGGGATGGTTCAGTTCAACGCCGACGAGCGACCACGTGCCGGAGGAGATGTAGGCGAAGTTCTCCTGTTCTGCGGGGACGGCCGCGACCGCGGACGCGGTGTCGTGCGAGCCGACCGCGACCACCCGGGTTGCTGCCGGCAGCCCCGTCCGCTCGGCGATCCCGGGCAACAGCGTGCCAATGGTTTCGCCGGGCTGGATCAGCGGCGGGAACAGGTTTTTCGGCAGCCCAAGTGCCGTGAAAAACTCGGTGGCCCACTCCCCCGCCACGGCGTCGAAGAGGCCGGTGGTGGAGGCGTTTGTCGCCTCGGTGCGCCGCTGGCCCGTGAGCAGGAAGGCTATCAGGTCGGGAATGAGCAGCGCCTGCAGCCCGCCCAATTCCCGTTCTGCAGCGAGCTGGTAGATGGTGTTGAACTGGAGGAACTGCAGCCCCGTGGAGGCGTACAGCCGGGACTCGTCCAGCTGCCGGTGCACTCCGGACACGGCCGCGCGGCTGCGTTCGTCGCGGTAGCTGAACGGCTGCGCGGTGAGCTCCCCGGCGGCGCTCACGAGGCCGTAGTCCACGGCCCAGGTGTCGATGCCGATGCTCGTGAGGTGCTCCCCGCGCTCGGCGGCGGCGCGCCCGGCCGCCGCGAGGCCGGCGAGGACCTCGGTGAAGAGGGCGTCGAAGTCCCAGCGGAGGCCGCCGTCGGACTGCACCACGCCGTTGGGGAAGCGGTGCACCGTCTCCAGCACCACGCCGCCTTTGCCGGCGCCGCCGGTGGTTCGTCCGTTGCTTATACGTCCCAGGATGACGCGTCCGGAGGAGGCGCCGATGTCGACGGCGGCGAACAGGCCGCCGTCGACGTCGGTCTCCGCACGTGGTGCCGTTGCCGGAGCGCTCATCGCAGGAAGGCTGCGGCGACGCCGGCGTCGACCGGGATGTGCAGGCCGGTGGTGTGGGACAGCTCGGCGCTGGTGAGGACGGCGGCGGCGTTGGCCACGTTTTCCGGCAGCACCTCGCGCTTGAGCAGGGTGCGCTGGGCGTAGTACTTGCCCAGTTCCTGCTCGTCCACGCCGTAGACCGCCGCGCGCTTGGCGCCCCAGCCGCCGGCGAAGATCCCGGAGCCGCGGACCACGCCGTCGGGGTTGATGCCGTTGACGCGGATGCCGTACTCGCCGAGCTCGGCGGCGAGGAGCCGGACCTGATGGGCCTGGTCCGCCTTGGTGGCGGAATAGGCGATGTTGTTCGGGCCGGCGAAGACCGAGTTCTTGGAGGAGATGTAGACGATGTCCCCGCCCATGTCCTGGTCGATCATGACCTTTGCCGCGGCCTTGGCCACCAGGAAGGATCCTTTGGCCATCACGTTGTGCTGCAGGTCCCAGTCCTTCTCGGTGGTTTCCAGCAGCGGCTTGGAAATGGAGAGCCCGGCGTTGTTCACCACCAGGTCCACACCGCCGAAAGCCAGCACTGCTTCCTGGATGGCCGCGGCGATCTGCGCTTCGTCCGTAACGTCGGCCTGGACGCCGAGGGCGACATCCGCGCCGCCGAGTTCGGCGGCGACGGCCTGGGCGTTCTCCAGGTTCAGGTCCGCTATGACTACACAGGCGCCTTCAGCGGCGAGCCGGGTGGCGATGGCCTTGCCGATTCCGGACGCCGCACCGGTGACCAGCGCGATGCGGGTGGCGTGCGACTTGGGCTTGGGCATCCGGGCGAGCTTGGCTTCCTCCAGGGCCCAGTACTCGATCCGGAACTTCTCGGATTCCTCGATCGGGGCGTAGGTGGAGATCGCCTCGGCGCCTCGCATCACGTTGATGGCGTTCAGGTAGAACTCACCGGCGACCCGTGCGGTCTGCTTGTTGGCGCCGTAGGAGAACATGCCCACGCCCGGGACCAGGACGATGGCAGGGTCTGCGCCACGCAGGGCAGGGCTGTCCGGGGCCGCGTGGCGGTCATAGTACGCCTGGTAGTCCTCCCGGTATTCGGCGTGGAGTTCCTTCAGCCTTGCGACGGAGTCCTCGATCGAGGCCTCGGCGGGCAGGTCCAGGATGAGCGGCTTGACCTTGGTACGCAGGAAGTGGTCCGGGCAGGAGGTGCCCAGCGCACCGAGCCGCGGGTGCTCGGCGGCTTCCAGGAACTCCAGCACGGCGGGTTCATCGCTGAAGTGGCCCAGCTGCGGCTTGTCCGTGGATGCCAGTCCCCGGATCACCGGAGCCAGCGCGGCGGCCTTGGCCCGGCGTTCGGCCTCCGGCAGGGCAGCGTAGCCGGGAAGCTTCGGCCCGAAGGGTTCGGGCCGGCCGTTTTCCTTGATGAATTTTTCGGCCTGGTCGATGATCCAGAGCGAGTTGGCCTCGGCGTCCTCGCTGGTGGCGCCCCAGGCGGTGATGCCGTGGCCGCCCAGGATGGTTCCGACAGCCTGCGGGTTGGCGTCCTTGATCGCGGCAATGTCCAGGCCCAGCTGGAAGCCGGGACGGCGCCAAGGCACCCAGACCACCTTGTCGCCGAAGATCTTGGTGGTGAGGGACTCGCCGTCGGCCGCGGTGGCGATCGCGATGCCCGAGTCAGGGTGCAGGTGGTCCACATGCGCGGCGTCCACCAGCCCGTGCATGGCGGTGTCGATCGAGGGGGCGGCGCCGCCCTTGCCGTGCAGGCAGTAATCGAAGGCCGCCACCATCTCGTCCTCGCGCTCCACGCCCGGGTAGACCTTCTTCAGCGCCTGGATCCGGTCCAGGCGGAGCACGGCGAGGTTCTCCGCCCGCAAAGTTCCGAGGTCGCCGCCGGAACCCTTCACCCAAAGGAGCTGGACGTCCTCGCCCGTTACCGGGTCCTTCCCGGCGCCCTTGGCGGAGGTGTTGCCGCCGGCGAAGTTGGTGTTGCGCTTGTCCGCGCCCAGGCGGTTGGAACGGGAAATCAGCTCGTCAACGGTCTTGTTCGTGTTCTTGTCGGTGCTCATCGGTTTAGGCGCCCCATCCGGATTGCTGACCGCCCACGCGGTCCTCGTTGATTTTCTTCTGGTAGCCGCTGGCCTTGAACGCGGCCATCGGGTCCGCGGGCAGGCCGCGGGTTTCACGCCATTCCGCCAGGACCGGGCGGACGTCGGTGTAAAAGGCGTCGTTGAAGATGCCGTTCGCGGCCAGGACGTCGCCGGCCCGCTGGGCCTCGGACAGCGCCGCGGTGTCGATCAGCAGGGCCCGCGCCGTCATTTCCTGGACGTTGAGCACCGAGCGGATCTGGCCCGGGATCTTCTCCTCCAGGTTGTGGCACTGGTCCAGCATCAGCGCGACGCCGGAATCCTTGCCGAAGCCGCCGCCGCGGATCACCTCGTGCATGATGCGGAACAGCTGGAAGGGATCCGCCGCGCCAACGATCAGGTCGTCGTCGGCGTAGAAGCGCGAGTTGAAGTCGAAGGAGCCGAGCTTGCCGAGGCGCAGCAGCTGCATGACGATGAATTCGATGTTGGTTCCCGGCGCGTGGTGGCCGGTATCCAGGCAGACAAACGCCTTCTCACCCAGCGCCAGCGTCTGGGCGTACGACGTGCCCCAGTCCGGAACATCGGTGTGGTAGAAAGCCGGCTCGAAGAACTTGTACTCCAGCACCAGGCGCTGGTCCTCGCCAAGGCGCGCATAGATCTCCTGGAGCGATTCCGCCAGGCGGTCCTGCCGGCCCCGCATGTCGTCCTGGCCCGGGTAGTTGGTGCCGTCCGCCAGCCAGACCTTCAGGTCCTTGGACCCGGTGGCGTGCATGATGTCGATGCACTCGAAGTGATGGTCGACGGCCCGGCGGCGGACTGCCTCGTTCGAGGACGTAAGGGAGCCGAACTTGTACTCGTCGTCCTGGAATGTGTTGGAGTTGATGGTGCCAAGGCCGACGCCCAGGCCCGCCGCGTACTCCTTCAGGGCCGCGTAGTCATCAACCTTGTCCCAAGGGATGTGCAGCGCCACCGTGGGAGCCAGGCCGGTAAGCTCGTGGACCTTGGCGGCATCCGCCAGCTTTTCCTGCACGGTCCGCGGGGTGCCCTGCGTGCCGAACACCTTGAAGCGGGTGCCCGAGTTGCCGTACGCCCACGAGGGGACTTCGATGGCAAGCTCCCCGAGCCTGCCCAGCGCCGTTGCTACGTCATTCATGATGGTTCTTCCGGTCTCTCGTACTGCGTTGTCTGTTGTTGGCCGGCTCCCGTGCCGGCCATGTCTATTTGTCCGCGGCTTTCAGTCGGTCCGCGGCGCTGGTTCCTTGGTCCCGCCGTGGGCTCCGGCATTGGTCCCGGCGTGGGCCGAGCCGCTAGTCCCGGCCCTGGCCGAGTCGCTGGCCGTGGCCAGCTGGTCCTCCAGGTTGAAGATTTCCTCGAGTGCCACGAATCCCGCGTCCGGCGGCTGTTCCGTGTCCGCGAACAGCGTGGCCATCTCCGCCTGCCAGCGAGCGTTCACCGCAGTGAGAGCCATCCGCGCCCGGGCGGAGTCGAAGTAGTCGCACTCGACGTAGCCCACCAGGAGACCGTCCTCGCCGAGGAACAGCGAGTAGTCATTCCAGCCGACGTCCTTGAGCGCACGCAGCATCTCAGGCCAGACGGCGGCGTGCCGGCGCCTGTATTCACCGATCAGTCCGGGCTGGACCGAGGATCGAAAACACACCCTCATCTGCGACTCTCCTGAAATCTTGACGTTTGAATCGTTTCATTGGCACGATTCAAAGTACCCTTGGATTTGAGCAGGTGTCAAGCAATTGTCGGGGAGCGGGAGCTTTCGCCTAGGCTGGTCCGCCTGTCCGGCAACGGGCGGGGGCTGGATCACGCAACTGGTCACGGGAACCGACTAGGCGCCTTGCACACCGTCGCCGCAGTAGAGAGCTTGGAGAAAGATGTCACGGTCAGCCAGCATCAAGGATGTTGCGACGCATGCCCAAGTGGCGGTCGGAACGGTTTCAAACGTCCTGAACTACCCGGACCGGGTCTCCCAACGGACCAAGGACCGCGTACTGCAGGCCATCGACGAGCTCGGATTCGTCCGCAACGACGCCGCTCGGCAGCTCCGGGCCGGGCACAGCCGGACCATCGGCCTGATAGTCCTCGACGTCGGCAACCCCTTCTTCACGTCCGTGGTGCGCGCCGCCGAGGACGCGGCAGCCCTGCACGGAAGTGCCGTCCTGCTCGGGGACAGCGGCCACGACGCGGCGCGCGAGTCGAACTACATCGACCTGTTCCAGGAACAACGGGTCCAGGGCCTGCTGATCTCGCCCGTGGGTGACGTGACGGACCGCCTCAACGTGCTGCGGGAACGCGGCGTGCCGACCGTTCTGGTGGACCGCCTGGCCGATGAGGCACAGTACAGTTCCGTTTCCGTGGATGACGACGCCGGCGGCTACCTGGCCGCCCGGCACCTGTTGGACCTCGGCCGCCGTCGGCTCGCCTTCGTGGGAGGCCCGACGTCGATACGCCAGGTCGCAGACCGCCTCCAGGGGGCGCAGCGCGCCGTCGCGGAAGTGCCGGATGCTTCGTTGGAAGTATTGGATTCTGCGGGGCAGACCGTCTTGGCGGGCCGCAGCGTGGGTGACCAGCTGGTCCGCCGCAGCGCAGGCCAGCTGCCCGACGCCGTGTTCTGCGCCAACGACCTTCTGGCCCTAGGCGTCATGCAGTCCCTGGCCATGATGCACAGGCTCAGGATTCCCGAGGACATCGCACTGATCGGCTACGACGACATCGACTTCGCCGTGTCCGCCGTGGTCCCGTTGTCCTCCATTCGGCAACCCACCGAGGCCCTGGGTCGGACGGCCATCCAGTTGCTGGCCGAGGAACTGGACACCCCGGATTCGGCGCAGCCGCACCACCGCGCGGTCATTTTCACTCCCGAACTCGTGGTGCGGCAGAGCACCGTTGGCGCGCCGTAGAAACCCCGCGGTAATTGCCCCGTTAATTGTCTGACCCCTCTGGGAGAGTTTCCCCATGGAAGCCATTGGGGAATGCGCAGCGGATCACGCCGCGGGGCGGGCGGTCACGCCAGGCCTTGGCGCGGTTGCCCTGCTGCGGGGCCGCCGGCTTCGCAGCGTTCCTGCTTCTGCCTTCCGCACGGATTGCGTGGCGTCCGACGGCGGTGCTGCCGCCGGCCGGTCTCTCACCGCTGCGTCGTTCACTGGCGCAGTTTTAACTGACACAGTCACCGACGGCGCAGCCGCCACGGATCCAGCTTTCACCGGCGGAGCGACAGAGAACCTGCAGCGGTGCCTGGGGCTGCTGGAGGCCGCGGTCGAGTCCGCACCCGGTGAGCTGGCCCTGGCCGGTTTCCCGGCCGCCGCGGATTTCGCCGGGCTCGCCGAAGAGATCGCCCGCCGGGCCGAGCACCTGCAACTCCTCAGTGCGGGG